>NZ_JBGONH010000053.1:28664-35624 GCF_041439075.1 Vibrio sp. FF145 | reverse complement strand
TAAGCTAACCCACGATATTGGAGGCTAGCACCTTTCGTGGGGGTCATTATGTCTATGTGTATCGGGGAAATTGATCGTTAAAGGTAATTTTATGAGAGAGAAAAAAGATAGAGAAGAAGAAAATATTCTGTCTCGTATTTTTAAAGAAAGTAAATATTGTGAAATATGCAAAAGTGAACAGCCAGATTTTATATTGAAATATGATGCTAGATCGATAGGAAAGGTTGATGTAGGTGTGGAAATTACTGAGTTGTACTTCGATGGCACATCAGCACGATTAAAAAATAAAGATAACTATGCATATGAAATTTTGGAGCACGGTAATTATGTTCACAAAGATGATAAGGAAAAACTAAAAGTACAAGATGTTAAATATTTTTCTCAAGCAAAGCCGGGTGAGCCATTTGATACGAAAATTTTGATGCATCCTAACTATACGCTACAGGACTATAAAAAGTCTTTACTGCAAACAATTAGAAAAAAGTCAAGGAAGTTCCTGAAGTATAACGCTAATGTGAATCAATCAGCTTTAGTCGTTTATGATAAGGAAAATATATTTACTAAGTTTGATAGGCAAAATTTTGTTAGTGTATTTTTTGATAAGTTAGTATCAAAAGAAATAAAAAGTTCACCGTTTGATGAAATATATTTAATTACTAGGTTTAAAAATGACCACAATCAGTACTATGTACAGCTTAAGTACTGCCTTCTACAAAACGAACTAGGAGTTTTGTTAAACTATATAGAAAAAAATAAACTTAATGAAAAAATAGATAGCTTAGGCGTTGAGGTGATTGATTTATATTCGGAGGTCTTATTTAAGAAAGGCTATCCATCAATAGGCTTCTCAGAGCGTAATGGTAATCGAGTTGTTAACGCTAATAGATATTCATTTTGTATAAATGTTTCCTCTAGAGGAATGAGTGTTTTTGATGATTTTCCAAGGCTATATATAAATGAACATGAGTACTCAGAAGTTGATGCTAAATTTTTTACAGAAAAATCGTTTAGTTCATACTTGAAAGAAACTAATGATAAGTTTGTCTCATTTGAGGTGGGTTTTAAAGCACTAAGGTAGAATATACACATAACGAATAAGGATTAAGGTGTTGCGTAGTCAACACTAAATCCCAAGTGTTGAACAAGCCCGAAGCCACTTTATTAAGTAAATTGTACGATTGAACTTGAAGGGCACATCGCTTTGAGGCTTTTCTCAAGGCGAGCGAGGTCAAGATAAGGTTGCGATAGCAATCTTATCAACCAGTTAGCTGTTTTTCGTTTCTTTCGTCGTCACATCTCCTTATTATCAAATGCCTTTCGACGAACCGCACGAGAATAGGCATCAATAGTTGCAGGTCGTTTACCTTGCAGTTTAAGGTTAGTAAGGTGTTGTTCATAAGGAGAGTTATAGCGTTACAAGAGTATGGATGGTAGCTGTTTTACTCTGCCGCGTAGCGGCTTCGTTCAACAAACGAGTATGGCTCAGACGGGCAAGGATATTTTCGATCACATTGAATCAATATATTTTCTTCATATCTCGATAAAAATTTTCGTGCGAGCCGAGAGCTATTAGTTCGAGAGTTACAGTACCATCTTCATAGCTATAACCGAGCAATGTTAATTGCTTAACCACCTTAAATTTATGCACTCTCAAGAAAAACAGGTCACCTTTCTTCTGCTCACCAAGATGCGGATCTTCCATAAGGGCTCGAATAGCATTATCTAGATCCGTTTTTTGGTTCTTGTGTAATTTCTTGACCGCCTTCTTAAAAGTAGGTGTCTGAAGAATGTTGGTAATCTTAGTCAAAAGAGTAAGCCTCTAATTTACCTGCTTCCTTCTCAGCTTTTGCTATGACTGCTTGCTTTACGAACTCATAAGGTAGATCGGGGTTGTCTTCCATCATTTTCCCGATTTTAGCCCAGTGCTCAATTTGTTTTGGTGTAGTGCGGTTTAGTGCTTTAGCCATTATCGCAGCCTTATCAAAAAGATCTTGGTCAATACGTACACTTGCAGTAGCCATAATATGTCTCCTAATTTAGTTTGTATCTATATTGTAGTAAATCGCCACAGGTGTTGCAAATTGCGCCATGACAAGCATTTAAGCAGACAGTTACGCTTGTAATTTTCTACTTGGATTAGTTTCAGTGATTTCGGTCGTAGGTTTGAGTGTATAGGTAGTGTTGTCAGCGACTCAATTAGGCATTATGTGCTTCAGGCAAATTATCTTATGGAGGCAATAGTGAAAGATCCTGATATCGAGTTTTCAAAATGGAAGCTAGAGAGGAAAAAAGGAAGTCTCAAATTTACTGCTCGTACATCATTTCCAGCAATCTTAGGCGTGATGGTCGGTCGAAGTATTGAGCCGTTGTTTATGTCAGAAACAGCTTGGGGGTGGATACAAACTACCGATGTATTAATGAGTGGTTTCTGGAGCTCGATTGGTGCTATCCCCTTAAGTTATGCAATATGGTTTTGGCGTGAGAAGAAGTATAAGCATCATGTCGCTAATCTTCAGAAACGCACATAATAAATCGTTTAAGAGTGATTCTTATATGTACCTCTGGCCAAATTTTATGCCTGTATTTCTTAGCATCAAGTGAAATCGAAATTACCAGAACAAGGGTATTGGAAGCCGGCTACTAGTTACAGCTATAGAACACTCAAATGAAAGAATAGATTTCGTGTTAACAGCGCTCTGTTTACTATTGGGTAATCGCGTCGTTCACGTCCTTTAAACGCCGTAATGTTCTACCCTAAGACGTAACACTTTGTGGAGGTCTGTATGAATATCAAAGAGTCTGATTGGAAAATCTTTTGCGAGATAAAGAGTGAAGCTGCGCAACTGTTTTGTACTCGTCAGCTAGATGAAGCCATCAAAGCGATTACTGATGAATCAGAATCTGTAGGGGAAAGGTTTCACTTTATGTGCGAGTACTCCAAAGAATCTCAAAAGCAAATGAAGCTTATTTTTGATGGCCATTCTCGAAGCCGAGCATTTATCCAACTCATGCAAATGTGCGAGGAAGGTTTGATTGTACCAAAACAATTCGAACGCCTTTCTGAGGAACTCAAAAAAGACATTACGAACGCTCTAGAAAGAAGAGCCTAAGGAAAGTCGGGCAATCAGGCCGCTTGACCCTGTAAATGCACGATAACCTTCCACAACCATCCTAATATTACTCCTCTTTATTCG
This sequence comes from Vibrio sp. FF145, assembly GCF_041439075.1. NCBI lineage: Bacteria > Pseudomonadati > Pseudomonadota > Gammaproteobacteria > Vibrionales > Vibrionaceae > Vibrio > Vibrio sp. FF145. The sequence goes on along the minus strand of NZ_JBGONH010000053.1, from coordinate 32,430 downwards.
CTAATTCGGAATCGAATCCATGATTTTTGGCCAGGGAGGCTCAGTGTTATGTTTTGAAAAGTGAGTGTGCGGAGCCTAGCGAAAAAGCGGTCTAGTCTTTGTGTTAGAAAAACTACTGTATAAGTCCACCTTTCGTCCACCCTTAATCCACCTAGAAAATATAGGGACAAAATAGGGGAGGGGAAAGTTGATTGATTTCAGTGTATTGCGCGAGATTTTGGGCATTTTAGAGGGCTCAGAAACGGTGAAACCCCGATGTTGGTAGCATCGGGGTTTCGAATTTCTAGATTTCTCGACTGGTAAGATCGATTATCTTTTCTATGCAGAAGGCTGGATTAATCCAATCTTATTCCTTGGTCGGGAATTAGATACGGATGAAGTCCATGTGCTCAACTTTAGGCTTGAACGCGTGACGTTGAACGTCTTGCGGCTTAACCTTAACTTCTGCGCCGTCAATCACTAGAGTGATTGTTTCGTAGAATTCAGGCTTATCCATTTGGTTGATCACGTCAGCGTGAACAAGTTCGATAGCTACAGCTGCTGCTTCGCCACCGTAGATTACAGCTGGGAATTTACCAGCGTGACGTAGGCGGCGGCTCGCACCTTTACCTAGTTCAGTACGTACTACTGCTTCAAATTTCATAGTTTTACTCTCAAATTAGTAAAAATTAACTTCACACCTCAATGCGACCTTGAGTATGTGGTAAAGCTTAGGCATAAACGAGTTCATGCTTAAGCGAGCGCGGATACTAACATCACATTCAAATCTGAGCAAGTCAGAAGCCCATCTCAAAGTGAATTTCCTTCGATAAATGATTCGTTTGGAGATAAAACGTTCACTAGCGCTTATTTACCCCATTTTATCGTCTTTTACATTGCCTATCTTATCTATTGATAGCGTTGCTAAATCATCAAGTTAATGAACGGAAAATGAATGTTTGCCTAAGACTTGGTTAAGGCTTGGTTGGTTAATCTTAGTGGTAATTAAACAGCAGAATGAATAGGTGAAAATATGGAACCGGTAAGCATTGTCGTAATTACGCTAAACGAAGAGAAACGCATCAGCCGCTTAATGGAAGAGTTGAGTGTGCAAACCCATCAAGAATTTGAGGTGATTGTTGTCGACTCGAACAGTGAAGATAACACCAGAGAAGTGGCGCAAGCTTATGAAAACGCGTTGCCAAAATTAACTGTTCATCATATGGAGAATCGCGGTGTGAGCCTTGGCAGAAACACAGGCGCTTCATTAGCGCAGTACAACCGAATCCTTTTCTTAGATGCCGACGTGAGTTTGTCTCGAAACTTCCTTGCGAAAGCGCTTTATGAATTAGAGGAGAAGAAGCTTGAAGTGGCGGGTGTGTACATGAGTTCCAAAGGTCTGCCGCTTGTACACAAGTTTGGTTACGGGCTATTTAACGCAGGCTTATTTACTACCCAGTTCTTTTTCCCGACGGCGATTGGCGCCTGTATTTTTTCGACTAAACGAGCGCATGATGAGATCGGCGGTTTCGATGAAGAGATCGTCCTGTGTGAAGACTGTGACTACGTAAAACGTGCGAGCAAAACATGGCGATTTAGATTCCTGAATATGACCTTTGGTTTTGACCCACGTCGTTTAGACCAAGATGGCGTTGTGAAGACAGGCTCAACTTATCTTAAAGCCAATGTAAGACGCTTCTTCAAAGGCGAAATGCGTAACAACGAGATGAACTACAAGTTTGGTCACTACAAAGAACAGTAAGTATTGAGGTTGTTATGTTTGATGGACTAGGGCTGTTTCTGGGGGCATTGGGTGATGCTCTCATTGGCCCAAACCTATTTGTACCGGGAGAGCCCTTCTTTATCGCAGCGGGCTTTCAACTGTATTCAGGTGCATGGATGGCGTTGGTTTTGGTGATGCTAGGTGGCTTGCTTGGTGACCAACTCAGTTATTTCATTGGTTATAAATACGGTGCGAAAGCGCAACGAAGGCTCATTAAGTTTCGCCCTAAAACCAAAAGATTAATTGCGCGCTGCCGCTATCTGGTTGCTCGCAAAGGCACATACATCATTCTTTTTGCTCGTTTATTAGGGCCTATTGCTTGGGTTGTGCCATTTATAGCTGGCTCGCATCGTGTACGGTGGCGTAATTTTAGTGTGTTGGCGTTGTTCGGCTTGGCTCTTGGTGGTGGACAGTTCATTGCTTGGGGCATGTTACTGGCGCACGGCGTTGAAAACTTCCAGTGGCTTAATAGTCTTAAGATATTTATCTCTGAGCATAATAGCTTGATCGTCGGTGTGTTCGCAGTATCGGTTTTCACCATTATTGGTTATCGAATGAAGTGGCGACGCTTGGTACTTAAGTCGAGTGCGCTGTTGTTGGCGTGGGTATTGTTTGCGAACTACGCCCACTTTTTTTGGAAAGCCGATGACTTTCAGAATCAACCAGAGACGGCTCAAATTGACAAAGTCGACTGGAATTCAGTTACCTATAAAGCGTTCCCAGGCAAATCTTCGTTCTACTCGGCACAAGCTATCAACGTACTATATGTTGGAGCAACCCCAAGAGACTTAATGAAGCAATTAGGCTGGATAGAGAATCAGACGTTCTCTCGAAATGAGATTGAATGGGCTGGTTATCTCGCATTGCTTAGAGACAAAACACCACCTGTGTCCGATTTATATTGGCGAGACAAGCCACAAAATATGGCGTTTCAATTGCCGGGTAATTTGATGAAGCGCAGCCACATTCGCTGGTGGCGTGCTGGTGTTGATGTTCAAACTAACCAGCCTCAGTGGTTAGGTGCAATCAGCTATGATGATGGCCTTAAAGTCACCCCTTACTCAGGCATTGTGACCATACTGCATAACATTGACCCTAATGTTGATGAAGAGCGAGATAGGCTTGCTAATCAGATACGAACGTCATTACCAGATATTGAGCTAGACAAGTACCCATTAGCAACGGTGGAAGTAATGAATGAAGATCATGACTATTATACCGACGGTAAGATCTTGATGATCGGAGTCGCAACTCATAATGATAATTTACAAACTCTAGATGTCGCTGTGAATGAGATACAGAGCGATATATAAGAGCGACTAACTTGCGCCTTGTTTGGACCTCCTTCAAACAAGGCTTTGCAATTTCTACTGGACTATATCTAAAGAAACATAACCCCCTCTCATGTCATTCCTCGGCTATAAATTTTTCAATTTTGACTATGCTGATTAAGGGCGAACAAGCAGCGACAGCTGAGGATAACGTTATGCAAATGAATCCGATTGGTTGGTTTGAAATATATGTTGATGACATGTCGAGAGCAAAAATTTTTTATGAATCAGTGTTTAAAGTGACGCTGGATAAGTTAGACAATGAAACCGGAATCGAAGTTGAGATGTGGGTATTTCCTTGCGATATGGGGAACTATGGCGCCACAGGAGCTTTATGTAAGATGTCCGGTGTAAAAGCGGGAGGCAACAGCACCATGGTTTACTTCTCTTGTGAGGATTGTGCCACAGAAGCCAGTTTGGCAGCGGCCAATGGTGGCGCGCTACAAGTACCCAAAATGGACATTGGTGAGCATGGTTTTATCAGTGTAGTGAGTGACACGGAAGGCAATATGATTGGGCTTCACTCGATGAGCTAATCGTATTGAAGTGGGAAGAGCTTTGTTAAACCAGAGTATAGTTAGCCCTAGCGTTGTGCTAGGGCTTATCGTGGTTATTTAGTTATTTAGTTATTTAGTTATTTAGTTATTTAGTTATTTAGTTATTTAGTTATTTT
>NZ_JBGONH010000053.1:0-28573 GCF_041439075.1 Vibrio sp. FF145 | reverse complement strand
AGTTATTTAGCTCGTTTAGCTTACGTAACCTTGCTTATTTTAAGCACCAGAGAAGCTTTTAAGCCGCCCATAGAGCTCTTGCTGAGCGTTAGGCTGCCTCGGTAGCTGTGTGCCATTTCATTCACAATGTTAAGCCCCAAGCCTGTTCCTGGTGTGGTTTCATCAAGTCGAACACCACGTTTTGTCACTTGCTCAAGCTTCTCTTCAGGAATGCCTTGGCCATCATCTTCAATCACTAATTCAATGTTGCCATCATCGAGTTCATTCGAATGGACTCGGATAATGCTGCTCGCCCATTTGTAACTGTTCTCTAGTAGGTTGCCGACCATTTCATCAAGGTCGGTTTTTTCGACCGCCACTTCAATTTCAGAGTCTAGCTCATTAATCATGGTGACTTCGTTGGCGGCATAGACTTTATCAAATGCCATTGAGATAGCTTCAACACGTTCACAAGGTGAAGACTTCACTGAAAGAATGTTCATTGCACCAGCCATGCGTGCTCGGCCAAGGTGATAATCGATTTGGCTTTGAATCTGATTAATGGGTTGTTGCAGCAGTGCCTTGTCATCCTCTGGAAGTCGCTCTATCTCATTTTTCAGAACCGACAGCGGAGTTTTCAACGCATGAGATAAGTTACCCGCGTGGTTACGCGCTCGCTCCAATAACTCTTGATAGTGGAACAGTAGGGCATTGAGGTCAGAAACCAATGGAGAAACCTCTTTCGGGTAGTTGTCGCTTAACCCTTGTTGCTCGCCGTTTCTTAACATCACCAGTTCACGTTGCATCTTACTGAGTGGCAATAGTGACCAGCTGACTTGAATACCAATCAACATCAGCACGCCCACAAACAGCAACATCAGAATCAACCAGACTTGACCTGTAAGTTCGGTCAGTGTGGATTCTAATGGATCTTCATCAATACCTATGGTGATCGTGACAGGATCGTTCAGTTCAGGCAGATAGATATCCTGCTCGATGTAAATAAGCTTTTCTTTCTCAGGCCCTTTGATTGAAGTATGAATCGGCGAACGCTTGATAGTGAGGTCTTTGTCCCATAGCGAGCGAGACCGAATAATTTGGTCTTGAGTAGCGGCTCGCCAATAAATACCACTGTAGGGTTGGTTAAACCTAGGGTCAGACAGACGCTCTGCCATGATGAGGTTACCACTGTCGTTGGTTTCTATGTTGGCGGTTAACTCGTCCATGGTTAGGCTGAGCTGTTGCTTGACGTCATCGACCAAGTAATCGTTAACCAACTTAGGTATTCCGACGCCTGCCGCTAATATCATCGCACCTAGCCAAAAAGCCGCGGCGAGGAGCAAGCGGCTTTTTAGACTGACGTTTTTAAGTGTTCGTTTTTTTAGATTCATACGTTACCAGCCTGTCTTTGCTCATCTTGCTATGAGAACAACAACGATCAGCACAGGCTGTCCACTAATTGGAGATTGCTCTTAGCTTAATTAAATACAGCGTTATTCAGCATTCAGTTGGTAGCCAAGGCCACGAACGGTTTTGATGATCTTTGGTGCGATTTTCTTACGAATACGACCGATGAACACTTCAACCGTGTTTGAGTCGCGGTCGAAGTCTTGCTTGTAGATGTGCTCAACCAACTCAGTGCGCGAGATAACTTTGTTTTGGTTATGCATGAAGTACGCGACCACTTTATATTCTAGCGCCGTGAGGCTAACCGCTTGACCTTGCCACAACACTTTAGAGCTGCGTGTGTCTAGGCTTAGATCACCAATTTGAAGTATAGGAGCAGCACTGCCTGACGCTCGGCGCAGTTGAGCACGAATGCGGGCTATCAGCTCGACCATTTCGAATGGTTTAGTTAGGTAGTCATCAGCACCTGCATTCAAGCCTTCTACACGTTGCGTAAGCGTGTCACGCGCACTTAAGATAATCACTGGCGTATTAATGTTTTCGTCTCGAATGCCTTTTAATACGGTTAGGCCGTCAAGCTTAGGTAGACCTAAATCGAGAACGATGGCATCCCACTCTTCCGATGTTGCACGGTAGAGTGCGTCGATACCGTCTTGAGAAAGCTCTGGAACCCAGTCGGCTCCCTCAAGGGTGTCTAGAATTTGTTGGCCCAAGCGAGGTTCGTCTTCAACGACTAAAATTTTCATGTATCACTCTTTTATTGTTATTTATTATTCGTGGGAGTTTTTGATCGCTTCTTTAAAGTTGCGACCTTTAATCATCAGCATTTCTAACGTTTCAGCGTTGTATTCCACTTTAATGATATTGTTTTGGAAATTTATTTTTAGCTCATACACCCAAATATCATCGTCTTCTTCTAGTTCTACTTTAATGATTCGGCCATGAAGATCATTTTCAACCGCAGCATACATTTCTGAGAAAGGGCGAATGTAGCCCTCTTGCACCGCTTCATAGACTTCGTCTTGATCTTCTTCAAATTCGATACGGGTTCCCGCTTTATGAACATCTTGTACAAGATCATGACCGTTATGGTGATCATCTTGTGCAAAGCTTGATGTCGAGCCTATAGCTACAGCGATACAGATGAGTATAGCGCTTGGTTTTTGCATGCAGTGGCCTTAGTAAAAGAAGCAAGTAACGACAGTTTAATACAATAAAAATGAATGGAGTATGAATGTGAATACGAGAGACGCTTTATCATTTTAGCAATGTAAAGTGTTGTATCAACGTGCAATTAACCAACCTGATATTCATGTTGATTCATTTGCTCAATAGTAATGCGTTGACGTTATTACATTCCCTTACAAATTACAAATAATTAACATGGTAAACTCGCAAGTATATGGACTTATGGGGCTCTTTGCCGCGCGATATTTGATTTAATAAGGATTTTAGAGTGCCATTTACAGTGCTAGTTATGTTGTTTTTTTCAGTGCTGATAACGTTCACTAGCCATGCAAATGAGTTAGATTTCAAGCAAATCAGTGATTTCGAATATGGCATGGTAGTGAGTGATTCTTCGGTTGATGCCATCCTATATAAGGAAGAAGGCTGGAGCTCAATTGTTACTTGTATTCCTGAACCTAATCAGTCGTGTTGGCTTAAGCTTGCACTACCTTCAGACAACCAATCATATGAACATCTAGTTTGGAAATCTCTTTCATCCCGGACCGGCGAGCTGTTTTTTGTTGATCAAGACGGCAAAGTTGTTGGCAATTTTTTGTTTGAGTATTATCGCTCGCTACGCCTGAACAAAAATTTTGAATACAGTCATGTTTTAGTGAAATTTCCTAGAGGTAAGACTGTAAATGCCAGTGCGTTATTTTCGAAAGAGCATCAATTAAAGCAATCGCTTGTCATGAAATATGGCGTGATTCTCTCGCTATTTATATTGACGAGCGCAATATCGTTAGTTTATGTTTATTATGTTTGGCCGATAAAGCGATCTAAAACACTATTTATGACGTGCTATATAGTGCTGTTTTCTATGTTTTATATTTACAAGTTTGGGTTTTTATGGGATGGGTATGATGATAAAGGAACCTACGTTATAAATTTTTTTAGAAGCGACTACTGGTTCGTTTCTTATTCTTTATCTTTAGTTTGTGTGTATTTAATGCTTGTTTTTTCAAGTTGCGATAGAATAAATACAAAGCACTTACTGATTTGTTCTTCATTTGTGTTTCTACAGTTCTTTTCAGTTTATATAAACTTTGACGTCATTGTTGGGTTTTTAATCAGCACTATCCTTGCAGCCGTTGTTATAGCATTTTGTTTGATATCAAAAGAAGTTAATAATAAAGTTCAAATAATAATTAGCTATCTTTCGTGTTTTATTATGTCTGTGGTGGTTCTTGAATCATCAATGACTATTTCATTCATACCTGAGTATTATTATTTAATACAGGCGCTATTCTACTTGTCTCATGCTTCTTTTGTATTAGCATGTGTTTATGATCTTGGAGAATTAAGAGTTATTAATTTGGGCGATTATAAGAAATTGTTGTCTAATTCTGATAAAGATTTCATGACAGGGTTGTATAATCGAAAATCCATAGAATATAAAAAGGTCATTGAGAGTTCTCGGTGTTATTATTACATTGATGCAAATCAATTGAAGTTTCTCAATGATAGTCAAGGTCACCATGTAGGTGATCGAATGATAATAAATTTAGCTATGCGCTTCAAAAAAATAGCCGCACAAGGCATAGGGAAGGCGTATAGAGTCGGTGGCGATGAATTTGTATTAATTTGCCAAACGTCGGTTTCCAAGGAGTTACTTGAATATTTGTTGGAACAGAACCTCACCCAAGAAACAGAAAACGCTCTAAGCTTTAGTTTTGGCCGTTATCGAAGTGGTCCTAATGAATCTGTCGAAGATTGTATTTACAAAGCTGAATACTGTTGCCGTAAAGCAAAGTCAAACAATGAATCTTACCAAGACTGGCAGCAACAAGACGGGGTCATGCTCTATAGCTTACCGAATCTTAGAATAGAAGCAGTTGAATTACTTAACTCGGATAGGTTGCTTTGCTTTGCTCAAAAAATTCATTCTTTAAAGGGTGTTGCTTCGAGCTATGAGCTACTGTGTCGTTTAAAAATGGAAGACGAAGAGGGGCGTGAAAAAATCGTTTCTGCTGGTGAATTGCTCGATGTTGTAGCCTCTCATGGGCTTGAGAAGGAGCTCGATTCTCGTATGCTTACTTACGCAATTGGCTTACTTGAGCATTATTCAACTATTCAATTGTCATTAAACTTCTCAGTTAAAACCATTTTCGATATGAGTGTTATCGATCGTTTATGTCATCTACCCCCTTATATCCGTTCCCGTTTATGTGTTGAAGTGACTGAGCTTGTTTTTTATCGTGCAGATGAGAAGTTTCGAAAAATAGTAGAGCGACTACAACACCACCAGATAATAGTTGCCTTAGATGATTTTGGTTCAGGTTATTCATCGTATTCAATTTTATCTGAAGGCTGTTTCGATACGATCAAGCTTGATGGTTCGCTTGTTGAAAATATTAACAGTTCTGATTTTAAGAAAAAAATGGTGCACTCATTAGTTGAGTTGGCAGAAATGAGCCAAACTAAAGTGGTTGCAGAACGTGTTGAAACAATTGAAGAGTTAAGAACTTTAGAAACGCTAGGTATTGACTTTATTCAAGGCTTTTATATTCATAAGCCAACTTTAGCCATTGAGCTTTTTGATAATATGGCTAAAGAGGCGCGGGAATCAGAAAAAGCTGAGCGCAATCTAATTTGTGGTTTAACAAGTTAACTCATGTGTGGTCATTAGAATGTGAATAAAAGGAGTATCGATACTCCTTTTATTAATTCTGTTGATTATTGGGATTCTATTGCTTCAGTTCATCTTCGAATATCTTGTCTCTCATTTTCCAAAAGCGCCCGACTTTACGTGCAATGACGAATTGAGGTGGGCGGAATCGATGTTGGTGAGCGACCACTTTCGTTGGTGAAGCTTCTTCAAACGGTCTGTGTCTGTCGGCAAGGTGAGGGCGAACAAACTGATCCTTAAAGTTCTGTTTCTGTTTCTTGGTGGTTAATGACCAAAACTCATGCACTTGTGCTTGGTTTTCTCCACGGTAAGTGACCTTAAGCTGCGACTTGCCTTTTTCGTCCTTGAGAACGTTAAGGTCCATTTCTAAACACTCAAACACCAACGCATCTTTGAGGTTTAACGCTTCCTTAAGCTTTTTATCTGGGTCGACCAAGGTGGCATCACACTCATGACAAATGCGCGCGGCAATGTCGTTGTCAGCGCCGCATTCACCACAATACTTAGCACGAAAACGATAGTTACAGTGCTCGCGTTCGCCCGTGTCTTCATCGGTAAAGTAGCCTTGGCATTTACGGCCAAAGTGTTCGAGTAAGAAGCCGTTGCTGTCTAGCTTGCCCCAGAAGTTATTATTGAAGCCGCAAGCAGGGCAGGGAATAGTGATGATTTCACTGTCTGAGTCAGGCTTTGGGTCTCCGACCTCTGGTTGGTAAAGGTCGTAACTGTTGCCCGCATAGTCGAGCACTAAACACTCTTTTTTACCCGGAGATAGGCGTAAGCCACGGCCAACGATTTGTTGGTACAAGCTAATAGATTCTGTTGGGCGCAAAATCGCGATTAAATCCACATGGGGCGCATCAAAACCTGTGGTTAATACCGACACGTTAACCAAGAACTTGATTTTACGTTCCTTGAAATCACTGATGATTTGGTCACGTTCGAGTGTCGGTGTGTCGCCGATTACAATTGAAGCTTCACCTTCGGGCAGTAAACCAAGGATCTCTTGTGCGTGTCGAACGGTGGCTGCAAATACCATGATGCCGAGTTTGTCTTTGGCCAGCTCAATAATTTGGTCGACAATTTGCGGGGTAGCACGCTTCGATTGCTCAATCACCATATCGAGTTCTGATTCTTTGTAGCGGCCTGTACTTGCAGGTTTTAGCTGTGAAAAGTCATAACTCAATACTGGCGCATCGATCATGCGTGCTGGTGTTAGAAAGCCTTCGTCCAACAAATAACGAATCGGCAGTTCGAAAATACAGTCTCTGAAAAATCTCGGCTCTTCAGAACGCACTTGGCCACGTGTGTGATATTGGTAAAGCCACCCCATACCAAGACGATAAGGCGTCGCGGTCAATCCAAGCACCTTGATGCCCGAATTATTCTCGCGCAAGTGAGTGATCACTTTTTGGTAGCTACTGGTCTTTTCATCGGGAACACGGTGGCATTCGTCGATAACCAATAATGAGAACTGATTGGAGAATGAGTCAAGGTTGCGAACCACGGATTGAACTGAAGCAAACACCACTTGTTGGTCTGTCTCTTTACGCCCTAAACCGGCAGAGAAAATTGAACCTTTTAGCCCATAACCTTCATACTTTTCATGGTTTTGCTCAACGAGCTCTTTTACGTGCGCAAGCACTAGAACACGACCTTTAGCGAGCCTTGCTAACTCTGCAATCACCAGGCTTTTTCCTGCGCCTGTAGGCAATACAAGAACAGCCGGTGTTTGGTGTTTTCTGAAGTAATGAATCACTGATTTTACTGAGTCAGCTTGGTACGGGCGGAGTGTATACATATCGTGTCTTGTAAAATGAAAAACAAATAGTGTGAAATAGCTCAACTAATTGAGCAAAGGTGACTATAATACCCGACTTAGATTAGTTGAGGTATTCATGCGTTTAGATAAATTTCTGTGCGATGCGTTAGGCGTCACTCGAAGAGAAGCAACACACTTATTAAAATCAAAAGCAGTGACAGTAAATGATGTCATTCAAAAAAGCGGCTCACTTAAGGTAACTGAAGAGTGCGTTGTGGAATGGCAAGGCAATGAACTGAATGTTCACGGCCCGCGTTACATCATGCTTTACAAGCCAGAAGGCTTTGTTTGTTCGCATGAAGATGGTTCAAATCGCACTGCGTTTGAATTACTCGATGAAATCAAAATGGACAAGCTGCACTTTGCAGGTCGTTTAGATGTTGATACAACGGGTCTTGTCTTAATGACAGACGACGGTAAGTGGTCTCACCGCATCACATCGCCAAAGCACAAGTGCGAGAAGATGTACCGAGTGTGGTTGGTTGAACCTGTTGAAGACGATTACGTTGAAAAGTTCAAAGAGGGCATCCAGCTTAAGAGCGAAGACGGCCTAACACTTCCAGCACACCTTGAAGTACGTGCAGAGCGTGAAGTGTTGCTAACGATTCACGAAGGAAAATACCACCAAGTAAAACGCATGTTTGCAGCACTTGGTAACAAGGTCGAAGCACTGCACCGTGAACGTATTGGTGAAATCGAGATGGACGAGTCTTTAGAGTTGGGTGAATACCGTTACCTAACACAAGAAGAAGTAGACTCTATCTGGAAGTAATCTTTTCTACCGTAGATGTGGCCGACCAAGGATAGCGTCGGCTGATTATTTTGACTGGTACTAGGACAGTTTCAGCCATTATTACTATATGTTCATGTATGTGTGCGCATATTCGTGTATCACTGTGCGTATTCGTGTATTGCTATGTGTATATTCGTATATTCGTATATTCGTATATTGCTGCGTGCATGCTCGTGTTCACATAGAACTTAGTACTTAGTCGGAGAGTTATGCAAACGTCTACCTCACAGACCCCAAGCTCACAACCACAAACGCCTCAGTTAGGTTGGATGCTATTTTTGGTTTTGGGCGCTATTGGTGCTTTGACACCACTCGCCATCGATATGTACCTACCTGCAATGCCAACGATCGCCAAAGATCTTGGTGTGACAGCAGGGGAAGTGCAAATCACACTTACCGCGTACACCGCAGGTTTCGCTTTAGGTCAGTTGTTACATGGTCCGTTAGCCGACAGTTATGGTCGCAAGCCAGTTCTACTGATTGGTGTGCTCTTCTTTGCGATAGCGTCTGTCGTGAGTGCAACCACTCATGGCATTGAAGCGTTAACGTTAGTTCGTACCGCTCAAGGTTTTGCAGGTGCGGCGGCGGCGGTCATTATCCAAGCGGTTGTGCGTGATATGTTCGACCGTGAAGATTTCGCAAGAACCATGTCGTTCGTTACCTTAGTGATGACGGTTGCGCCACTTATCGCGCCGATGATTGGCGGCTATTTGGCATTGTGGTTCGGCTGGCGTTCAATCTTTTGGGTGTTAGCTATTTTTGCAGTGATTGTGATTCTCGCGGTGATAATCAAAATCCCTGAAACTCTGCCTGTTGAAAATCGTCAACCATTACGCTTTAAAACCACGATTCGTAATTACGCTCGTTTATGTAAAAACTCGACCGCTATGGGCCTAATTTTCTCGGGTGCGTTCTCGTTCTCTGGGATGTTTGCATTCTTAACCGCAGGCTCTTTTGTCTACATTGATGTCTATGGAGTACGTCCTGACCTGTTTGGTTACCTGTTTGGTCTGAACATCGTTGCGATGATTCTGATGACGACAATTAATGGTCGAATTGTTAAGAAGGTTGGCTCTCATACCATGCTGAGAGCCGCGCTGGTCATTCAATTATTAGCTGGCGCCGGTTTACTGGTTGGTTGGTTATTGGATCTCGGGCTTTGGGGTATTGTGCCGTTTGTGATGCTATTTATTGGCACCATTTCTACTATCGGCAGTAACTCTATGGGTCTATTGCTCAGTGGTTATCCAAACATGGCCGGCACGGCTTCATCGCTTGCGGGAACATTAAGATTTGGTACTGGTTCTGTCGTTGGAGCTATCGTTGCGATGCTGCCAAGTGACAGTGCTGGGTCTATGGCTATGGTAATGGCTGCGTGTGCAGTAATGTCAGCATTGCTATATTGGACATTAGGAAAGAAGGCATAATGTCAAAATACTATATTGAAATTCAGAAGTTAGTGAATGATGCGTTAGGCGAGCTTTACGCTCTGCACAAAGCAGGCAAAGCGATTGATGCGCCTATTGCGAACAACCTTTATTTAGTTCGTTGGGTAACGAAGGCGATTAAGGCTCAGTCTTATGATCGTGTGATTGTGCCTGACTTGGTTCGCTGGCAGAAACAGGGCCGTTCAAAGGGCAATAACTCTGATTTAACTTTTACCTTTAAACGTATTTCTGCGTTTTACGGACGTTTTTTCCCTGAAGGCGAAGAGCCTAAAGCGCTAAAAGACAGTGATGTTGAAGCGTTCATGGACAAAATGTACGAGATGGGTTGGAGTGTATCAAGTGAAGACGAGCTAACGACTGGCGGCAAAATTCAGTTCTTCACTGATGGTGAGCACTCTTTTGCACTTTGTGGCAAACAGTGTGACGACTCGTTCGACGGTGAGCTAATGGTAAAACCAATGAACTGGTTTGTTCGTGGTAACCACGCTGAGTTTATTCAAGCAGCGATGGAAGCAGGTTTCATGCTTCACAAAGTCACTGACTACAAGTCAGCGGTGAAGTATCACGGTGAATACATCGTGTATCCAGCTAACCAAGGCAACCAACTGGCTGAGATCCCAATTAGCGTTATTGGCTAATCTAGTGACAGTTAAAAATATAAAGACCGCCTAAATGGCGGTCTTTTTCTAGCAAGAAGGTGTGGATGCAGTCTCATCTATAGCTCTTAATTTCTTCGTATCTCGTTGCCGGATCTCGAATCTGCTTTAATCCTTCATCTGCTCTTTAGCTTGCTTCTCAATCGCCTTCACCATGCCTTTAAAGATAAATAGGTGAGCTGGCATCATCGCGAACCAATACAGTAAGCCTAAAAAGCCTTTTGGATGCCACCAAGCTGAAATGTTCAGTTCACGAGAATCACCGTGGTCAGAGACGGTAATTTCGAGTCTCCCCAAACCGGGACCTTTCATACCGAAAAGCAGAGATAGAAACTGATTCTCTTCACAGCGAATAACCTTCCAAGAGTCAATCTTGTCACCGACTTTTAGGTTAGAGCCTTCTGGCACTTGTCGAACAGGTACACCACCGCCAAAGAGAAGCTCTAACCATTCGCGTGTGCGCCATAAAGCGTTAGCGAAGAAGTAACCTTGTTTCGGGCTTCCTATTTGCTGAGCAACGTGCCAGAGGGAATCTAAGGATGCGCTTGAGGTGATACTTGCCCCTGTTTTCTTCGGGTAATAGCCATACCCAGCTTGCCAGCGCTTGAAGGCGGTTTTGTCAAAGCCCCAAACATTACTTTTTACGAAGTTGCCTTCAGAATGAATCGCTTGCTCAACCATACTTTCGAATGAGATAAGTTTCTGAGGGTACTTTTCTCTAATGATGGTCGAACTGGCAATAAAGTCATGCTTTAAGCCCGCGAGAAGCGCTCTGCCTATGTTGGACGGAACAGAAGTCACCACGCCCAACCAATAAGACGCCATTGAAGGTGTGAGAAGTGATGTCGCCCACAGCCTGAGTGGACGATCGGCTGTTTTGGCAATGTGTGCAAATTGGTTTCGATAAGAGACAATATCTGGCCCGCCAACCTCGAAAGTTTGGCTTTCGCTAGGCGTGTCTTGTGCGAGTTTTAGTAGATAGTGGTTCAGGTTCTGCAAGGCAATAGGGTTGGCTTTAGAGTCGACCCATTTTGGCGCAATCATAATAGGCAAGTTGTACACGAAGTCTCGCATGATCTCGAACGCCGCAGAGCCGGGGCCAATGATCACGCCTGCTTGAAGTTCGGTCACCGGTACTGGTCCTTTACGAAGCAGTTGTCCGGTTTGTTTTCTCGCTTGAAGATGCTCTGAATCACCCGTTTGCGGTTGAAGCGAACTCAGGTAGATGACGTGTTGGTTTTTTGGCCCAAGAGCCGAAACAAAGTTACGAGCCAACTTGAGTTCGTAATCAATGAAATCATGGCCTTCAGCCATTCCATGTACAAGAAAGAAAATAAGGTCAAAGTCAGGGACGAGCGCTTGTGTTGCAGCTTGATCTGCGAGATCAAGGTATTCAAGTGACAAGTTGTCGTGAGGCTCTGTTCGTGCTTTTAAATAGTCGATATGCCTTGCTGCAGCTGTGACTAGATAGCCTTGCTCAAGCAGGAGAGGGAGGAGCTGCGAACCAACATATCCAGAAGCGCCTAAAACCAGTACTTTCTTCATTGTTACTCCATTTATCTCTGTGGTTAAAAACCGAACATTGATATAATAGCGTGATATTTATCTTTATTCATCAATACGTTCCGTTTAGGTATTTCTATGTTGCTCTCTTCAATTATTCATCACACTCGAGGTGATTTTGTTCGTAGGCTTATTGCGATTGCTTTACCTATCACCTTGCAGAGCATTATGTTCTCAAGTCGAGGCCTTGTGGATGTATTGATGTTAGGCCAATTGGGTGAAGCTGATATTGCTGCGGTGGGTGTGGCGAGTCGAGCCATGTTTGTCACGACCATTATGCTGGTGGGCGTCACTACGGGCGGCGCTTTGCTAACGGCTCAATATTGGGGCGCGGGTAACAAACAAGGTGTGCGAGAAAGTACCGCGCTTACATGGTTGGTTTCGACACTATTTGCGTTACTAACTATTGTTTTCTTCGTTTCATTTCCCGCACAAATCATGGGTGTGACGACTGACTCCCAAGAAGTGATCAACCTTGGTGTTGAATATATTGTTATCACCTCGTTTAGCATGCTAGCTGTATCGTGCGTTAGCAGTATGGCTGTAGGTTTGAGAGCGATGCACAAACCCGGGCTAAGCACCTTCTTCAGCGGTATCGGTATCCTGTCTAACGTGTTCTTAAACTGGGTGCTGATCTTCGGTAACTTAGGGTTTCCTGCGCTTGGAATCAAAGGCGCAGCGATTGCGACAGTGTTGAGTGGTGCAATCGAAGTGGCGACCTTGTTTGGCTATCTTTATTGTTCAAAGCATCTCTTGGCTTTCAAGTTATGCGATATAAAAGCAGCAGCTTCGATTGAAAAAGTGGTTCGCTTCTTAAAGTTATCGCTGCCGACGACGTTTAACTTTTTGGCGTGGGCTGGTGGCTTATTTGCTTACCACGCGATCATGGGGCAATCGGGCGTTCAAGGACTGGCAGCACTGTCAGTGATGACGCCGGTTGAATCTATCTCATTGAGTTTACTGATTGGCCTTTCGAATGCGGCAGCGGTTCTGGTGGGTAATCAACTTGGCGCAAAGAATAATGAAGCGGTTTATTACCAAGCGTTAGGCTTAACGATTTTGTGTTTCTTGACCAGTATCGTGGTCGCGATTTTTCTTTACTTCGTACAAACGCCAATACTGAATGCTTTTAGTGCACTGACGGAAGAAACCAGAGCCCTCTCAGAAAAGTTCATTCTAATTTTAAGCGTGGGTATTGTTATCCGATCGGTACCGCTGACTGTCATTGTTGGTGTGTTGAGAGCGGGCGGTGATGTGAAGTTCTGCCTTTATCAAGACCTGATTGCCCAATGGGTGATCGGTATTCCGCTCGCCGCGATTGCTGCTATCTATCTGAAGTTTCCACCTGAGTGGATATATCTGCTTTTCCTCACTGAAGAAGTGCTTAAGTGGGGTGGGTCGCTCTACCGCATGAAAACAAGAAAATGGATTAAAAACTTGATAGGAAATTGAAGTAGAGCGCATCAACCCCATCACTTTATCGTTGGTGTGTGATCTATCTTTCAAAATACTTCCTCCTAACAGGGAATTAGTGTAGATTCTCATTCCAAATTCTAACTAATGTGAGCTGTTTAATGTTAAAGCTGTCAGACCTGTGTAAAGGCTATGTCGATGGGGGGGAGTTTCACCCTGTTTTGCAAGGTGCTGAATTAACATTAAACCAAGGTGATCAGCTGGCATTAATGGGAGAAAGTGGCTCTGGTAAGAGTACTTTGCTGAATCTTATCGCGGGTTTAGACCTCGCCGATTCAGGTGAAATCGCTTTCCCTCACTTCGATATGCACGACTCGACCGAGCGTGACCGCACCGCTTATCGTAGAAACAACATCGGTCATATCTTCCAGCAATTCAACTTGCTACCAACGCTTAACATTGCCGACAACATCCGTTTTTGCCGCCAGTTAAAAGGTTTACCTGAAGATAAGGGGCTCTGGAGACAGATTCTTTCTGCTTTAGACCTGATGCCTTTGCTTGGTCGTTACCCTGAAGAAGCGTCTGGTGGTCAACAACAACGCGCAGCGATTGCTCGTGCTCTGTACATGGAACCTAAAATTCTGTTGGCCGATGAACCGACGGGAAGTTTAGATGAGCGTAATGCAGAAGCGGTAATGCGTTTGCTGACCTCTTTGGCCCGCCAATTAGAATGTACATTATTGCTGGTAACACACAGTGAGAAAGTTGCATTGCATATGGATGGCAGAATTCGCCTACAAGGAGGGCAACTGCATGTTATGGCCCGTAGTTAAAGCGCTACTTGGTCACTATCGACGTTACCCACTTCAGATTATCTTGGTATGGCTTGGTTTAACCCTAGGCGTATCACTTTTGGTTGGTGTTACCGCTATCAACCAACACGCCAAGCAAAGTTATACGCATGGCGAAAAACTCTTTTCGAATCCTCTTCCTTACCGTATTCGACCAAAACATAACGCGAATAAAATCCCGCAAGGTTTTTACATTCAGCTTCGTCGTGAAGGCTTTCAGCAGTGTTCTCCTTTTGACCACCATAGTATCACTGATGAAAATGGTGCAAACTTTATGCTTATTGGCATAGACCCTGTTTCTATGCTTCAGCTTCAGCCTGGTGCTGCCTTAAAAGAACTCACCACGTTAGATCTCATGAAACCACCATATCCGATCCTAGTGAGTGATGATCTTGCTGAACATATGGAATGGAAGGATGGGGACTACATTCCACTGATGGATGGTTCAGAGCTAGGTCCTGTGGTAGTTGACCAAAATAACCTGATTAATGGTACAAGGTTGATTGCGGATATATCTTTGCTCCGAATGCTTAAACGCAGTGCAGGGCTTTCCGTGATTGCATGTTCAGACATGTCTCCTGAGAAGTTTGAACGTCTTAAAAACATGTTGCCCAATGGTTTGACAATCTCTCGCAGCTCTAAAGCTGAGCTTGAGTCATTGACTAGCGCTTTTCACTTAAATCTAAAAGCGATGGGCATGCTGTCGTTTGTCGTTGGCTTGTTTATTTTCTACCAAGCGATGTCGCTGTCTTTCATTCAGCGACAACCACTCGTCGGAATCTTGAGACAAACAGGTGTGTCTGGTTGGCAACTGACTAAAGCGCTTTGCTTAGAGTTATTGTTATTGGTTCTACTGAGCTGGATCTGCGGCAATGTATTCGGTGTCATGTTGGCAAACCAACTGTTACCTGCCGTTTCTTCGAGTTTAGGTGATCTTTACGATGCGAATGTGGGCTTAACCCTTAGCTGGAGTTGGCGTTGGAGTGGCTATAGCTTATTAATGGCGTTGCTTGGTGCATTCCTAGCGTGTGCATGGCCATTGGTTCGTTTGCTGAGGTCGCAACCGATTCGTTTGTCATCTCGTTTATCTTTGATGCGTTTTGCTGGCACTGAGTTTACTTGGCAAGCATTGATTGGTTGTGGTTTCTTGGTTGCAGCTGTCGCTGTGTATCAAGCCCCACAAACGCAAGAATCTGGTTTTGCGATTATTGCCCTGATGCTCGTCAGTGTGGCTTTGTTTACGCCTTTCTTGATGTGGAAGCTGTTCAACAGTTTGTCTTATTCACTGCGTTGGGTTCGTGCTCGCTGGTTCTTTGCGGATGCCGCTTCAAGCATGAGTTATCGTGGTGTGGCGACAATGGCGTTCATGCTAGCGTTAACCGCGAATATTGGTGTAGAAACCATGGTGGGTAGCTTTAGGGATACCACCGATAAATGGCTAACACAGCGTTTGGCTGCAGACCTGTACATTTACCCAACCAACAACGCCGCTGCACGTATGAGTAATTGGCTGTCAGAACAGCCTGAAGTCGATTCAGTTTGGTGGCGTTGGGAGAAAGATGTCGCTTCCCCTGTCGGAAGTACCCAGGTGGTCAGTACTGGTCCTTCTGAAGGCGAATTAGAAGCGCTGACGATCAAGTTAGGTATTCCGAATTACTGGTACCACCTGCATCATTCGAAAGGTGTGTTGATCAGTGAATCGATGTCTCTCAAGTTAGGGATTCGCCCAGGCGACTATATAGACCTTTATGACAGTCTTGGCTCTGGTTGGCAGGTTGTTGGTGTTTATTACGATTATGGCAACCCTTACCATCAAGTCATGATGTCACATCGAAACTGGCTATCTGGGTTTGCTGGACGCGGAAATGTCGGTCTAGGCGTCATACTCAAAGATGATGTCAATTCCGTAGGACTTCGAAGTCGATTGGAAAGCGTATTCAGGCTTGGATCTGAGCGTATTTTTGATAATAACAATATTCACAGTCAGGCGATGAGAGTGTTTGATAGAACATTCGCGATAGCTGATACATTGGGTAACATCACTTTGGTCATCGCGGTCTTCGGCATCTTTTTCGCGACGGTTGCGGGTGAAGTGTCTCGACAAAGGCATATTTCATTGCAACGTTGCTTAGGGGTCTCGGCAAAAGAGCTGATTTTTACAGGCAGCTTGCAGTTGTTTGTGTTCGGACTTATTTCTTCCTTGATTGCTATCCCGCTCGGATTGGCGTTAGCCAGCTTGATCGTCGATATTGTCATTAAGCAGTCTTTTGGGTGGTCACTCGAATTACAAGTGATTCCTTGGGACTATTTGCAGACATTTGCGTGGGCCATGGCAGCATTAATGTTAGCTGGTGCATTGCCAGTGATGAGAATGATTCGGAACACACCGATGAAATCACTGAGGGATGCGCTTTAATATGCTTCAACGAAATGGCTCAAAAAAACTCAGACACCGATTTGTTTCTGCTCTATTACTGATTGGTTTCTTTGGCACTATTTTAGGTGTCTGGGCTTACTATTCCTATTTTGTCGATGTTGGCGATAAGGGCGAGAATGAGGTTAATTCAGTACTTGTAAGTGAGCATTTCAATGTGTTTGAACCTGTATTGCCAGACCGAGGCGTTTCGTTGCCTCGTGATTTCCAGTTCCACCCAGAATTCCAGCATGAGTGGTGGCATTATTTTGCGTCTCTAAAAGGGGATGATGGGAAAAAGTACTCGGTACAGTGGAGCTTCTTTCGCATTGCAACCGATGAGCGAGAAACCTGGGGGTGGCAAAGCCCGCAGGTTTATATTTCAAATGTGGTAATTTCGTCTGAATCTAAGGTTTGGAAAGAGCAACGTTTGGCGCGTGGTGGCATTGGACAGGCGGGAATGACCAGTCATCCGTTTAGAATTTGGATTGATAACTGGAACTGGCGTGCCTTGGGTAACACACCGTTTCCAGGTCGCCTTCAAGTACAAACCGATACGTTCGGCCTTGAACTCGACACTATTGCGAAAGGGCCATACGTGCTCAACGGCGATAACGGCTATCAGAAAAAGCACGACTTATTGCCTGTCGCGTCTTATAACTTCAGCGCTCCGTTTTTATCTTTGAGTGGGGTTTTGAATCTCGACGGTGTAACGAAAGAAGTCGAAGGTACTGCGTGGGTGCATAAAGAGTGGGGCAGTGGTTTACTCGGAGTCGGTCAGCAAGGCTGGGATTGGTTCGTGTTTGATCTCGATGACGGTACTGCACTGAGCATTAACCGTTATCGCCATAATCAACAATTGCCTTATGTTTTTGGAACATTGGCAACTCGTTCTGGCAAAGTGTATCAGCTAACGGACTCCGACATTTCTATCAAGCCATTACAGAATACGACGCTAATGAATGGTAGAAGAATGCCGCTCCAATGGATTATTAACGTGCCACAACACGATATCAATCTCACTACGCGTATCAAACGTAGGGATATGTGGCTGCCTTTTGTCATACCCTATTGGGAAGGGCCAATTATGGCGAGCGGAAGCCATGAAGCAACAGGCTTTATGCAGTTAACTGGCTACTAAAAAACACCTAAGGCTATCATTTGATAGCCTTTTTTTATGTTTGATATTCCGACAACCCTCGAATTATTTGTGCATACAGCCTTGGTGAACTCATCTATACTTAATTCATGGTGCATAACAACATTATGGAATATACGACGTATTGTTTAGTATTTGTAGGAAAAACCGAAGTTAAACATCCGAAGAAGTGATTATCTATCGATAGAGCTTGGATATAAACTCGTGGTTATTCTTTGTTATTCGTTTATTTAAATAATAAATATAAGGGCGAAATCATGACCGACGTCATCCGTGACTTCTTTAAATTGGAATCTGCTGGCGGCATCATACTAGTCATCGCTGCGGCGATCGCAATGTTTGTAGCAAACTCACCATTGAACGAAATGTACCAAGGGGTACTGCACAGCTATGTTCTTGGTATGTCTGTATCACACTGGATTAACGATGGCTTAATGGCTGTCTTCTTCCTTCTAATTGGCTTAGAAGTTAAGCGCGAACTGTTAGAAGGCGCATTAAAGTCTAAAGAGACAGCAATCTTCCCAGCTATCGCAGCGGTGGGTGGTATGCTAGCTCCTGCACTTATTTACGTGCTATTCAATTCAAGTAACCCTGAAGCGCTTCAAGGTTGGGCTATCCCAGCGGCAACTGATATCGCTTTCGCATTGGGCATCATGGCTCTTCTTGGTAACCGTGTACCGGTAAGCTTGAAGGTATTCCTACTAGCGTTGGCAATTATCGATGATCTAGGGGTTGTTGTTATCATTGCACTGTTCTACTCAGGTGATCTATCGACGCTTGCACTAACGGTTGGCTTCATTGCAACTGGTGTGCTGTTCATGCTAAACAACAAGCATGTAACTAAGCTGAGTGTTTACCTTATTGTTGGTGCAATTCTGTGGTTCGCAGTGTTGAAGTCAGGTGTTCACGCAACATTGGCTGGTGTAGTCATTGGTTTTGCTATCCCACTGAAAGGCAATAAAGGAGAGCGTTCTCCGCTGAAACATCTAGAACATGCTCTGCACCCATACGTCGCTTTTGCAATTTTGCCAATCTTCGCATTTGCAAATGCAGGTATCTCACTAGAAGGCATCTCAATTTCAAACCTTACAGGCATGCTACCTCTTGGTATTGCTATGGGTCTATTGGTTGGTAAGCCTCTGGGTATCTTCCTATTCAGCTGGGGTGCTGTGAAAACGGGCATCGCTAAGCTTCCTGAAGGTGTGAACTTCATGAACATCTTCGCGGTATCTGTGTTGTGTGGTATTGGCTTTACGATGTCTATCTTTATTTCATCGCTGGCATTTGGTCCAACGAACGCAGATTTTGATACGCTTGCTCGATTAGGTATCCTGATGGGCTCAACGACCGCAGCTATCTTAGGTTACTTCCTGCTAAGTATTTCTTTACCGAAGACTAAGCAACAAGAAGTAAAACTATAATTGGTAGGTAAAAGCAAAATTGATAGGTAAAAGCATAATCGGTAAATAAAACTATATTCGGTAGTAGGTTCGCTTGATAGCGAGCCTACTCACTGAGTAACAAACCATACCTGAGTAGCAAGAAGAGTCACAGAATCACCTTTACGATTCATGTGACGACAAAGAACAAAAAGCCGTGATGGGTAATCCTATCACGGCTTTATTGATCTTGAAGCTAAGCTGTATTTGTAAGCGACTTTACCTTGCATCTTGCGCTTTCAGTGATGATGTCACGTTACTTTTCTAGTGTGCTAAAAATGGTCCACTCCTCAACGATCTGTTCACTTAACCCAACTACAGTCGCGGTTACCTTACGGTTCAGTGCATGTGAAGTAGGATCGTCACCATCGTTTTCTAAGCGTTCTTCACCATAGCCAACAATTCTCACGCGCTCCGGTTCTATACCATTCGAAAGTAACTCGTCTTGTACATTGTTTGCTCGTTTCTTTGACAAGTCTAAGTTGTATTCGTTGGAGCCCACTTTACTGGCGTAACCTTGGATCTCAATTGAAGCGCTTTTGTAGTTTTCAAGAAACTCTGCCATGGTGCTAATTTGGCTAGAAAATATTGGGTTTACTTCAAATGAGTCATGAGCAAAGAGTATTTTTAGCTGTCGGACTTCTTCCGCTCGAATTGTTTCACCACAGCCATCATTGTCGACTTGTGATGTTTCTGGTGTGCTAGGACAGGTGTCTCGCGCGTTTACTACACCATCTTTATCATCGTCTTGCAGGTCTGCAATTTGTTCAGCTTCGGGCGTTTCGATGTAGGCTTCTCGCTGCTGATTGGAGCAGGCAAATAAAGTCATCGTTAATACGGGAAGTAATAAGTAAGTTATTTTCATCATTAATACTCCACGGCCGTTGTCCACTCTTCCGGTATATCAACCAGCAGAGCATTCAATAAAGAACCTGTAGCGTTCATCACTCGGTATTTAGCGTACTGCTCCGAATAATGGGCATCCAGATAATCTTTGCGTGCTTCAAACAGTTCGTTCTCAGTATTGAGCAGGTCAAGCAGAGTACGTTTACCTATTCGGTATTGTTTTTCATAGGCGATAACGGTTTCTGAAGCTGAATCAACATGGTCGGACAAAAAGTTTTTCTGTTGCAGTGTGAGATCTAAGGCGCTCCATGAGAGGCGAAGTCCTTCTTCGACTTGGCGATAAGCACGATCTCTAAGATCTTTCGCCTTATTGAGTTGGTAAGCAGAAGCTTCTGAATTGGCGCTGTCTGTACCACCATTGTACAAGTTATACCGCATTCTCAGCATTGCGAGCGTTTCTTGACTTGAACCTTCATCGCCTCCTGCATCATCACGCCATGACTGAGACGCTTCGATAGAGAATGTAGGATAGTTTACGCCTTTGGACTGTTTATATTGAAAATGTGCTGCGTCGACATCTGCCGCCGCTATTTTAATTACAGGGTGTTTATCTAAAGCGTCAACTAGGGCATCTGACAATGACAGTGGAATCCAAGATATGTCGGCCCTTGGGTAAATCAGACCTAGCGGTTCTTGTCCTACAACTCTTCTAAATTGGGTATGTGTGTCGATCAAATTATTCTGGGCGGCTAATAAGTTACCATGAGCTTTTGCAATCCTAGCTTCTACTTGCGAAACGTCTGCGGTAGAACCTATGCCTGAACTCGCTCGTTTTTTTATGTCTTTATAGATTTTCTTGTGTATCGCAAGGTTACTTTCTGACAGCGCCAGTACCTCAGTCGCTTTTACTGCGTCGAGATATATTTGTGTTACCTCCAGTGCTTTGTCTTCGGCATCTGCTATCAATTGCAAACGAACTGATTCGGCTTCTGCAGCAGTACGGTCAATATCGTTCAGAGTCGAAGAACCATCCCACAGCAGTTGAGTGAGGGAAATCGTTGCTTCCTTTCTTGTTAGATCCGTGTCTGGACCGTTATTTGGTGCAGGGTTTATACCTTCATAACCAATACCGGCATCAAGGTCGATACTCGGCCTGTATGCCCCACCAGAGGCGTCATTACGCTTTTTCACGCTCACATATTCGTTAAAGATGCTTTTTATCTCTGGATTCGTTGCCAGGGTAATAGCCACAGACTGTTCCAGAGTTTGAGCGGCGAGTGGTGCTGCAGCAACTAAGCAACACATTATGGATAATTTAAACAATTTCAAAGTAGCTCTCCTTCTACTTTCAATGCCTCATCCGTTTCCCAACCTACGTTTACCGTTGAATTGAGTGAATGGTATTAAACGAAGCTTAGGACATTTGCAAAAAAATGCGAAGTTTGTTGGTTTTTTTTTGAATGTAAGTCGCTATTGCCATTGACTAATTTAAAAAGCATCGCATTTCCATGTCTTTAGTGAGTTGATTATCAATAATGCCACTACTAAATTTATTGTAGGAAATAGCCACAGCGCAGAGTGGGATTGGATCCGCGTTTGGTGTGTTCTGGGCAGAAGTGGGAATATGGATATGGGAAATATCAACCTAAGTATACTAGGTCTTGCGAACGGCGTTATAGTGCTCGACGCTCAAGGCCAAGTTAGACGTTTGCCTCCGGGCGAGCAACCAGCTGCTAGCGACGTCATTGTCACTGTCGAAACAACTGAAGAGAGCGTGCCAAACGTTTCTGCACGGTTTGTCGATGACCAAGGTCAGCAAAACGTGATAGACACTGATGATGCGATCGCTCAAGTTCAACGTGCTATTGAAGAAGGGTTTGATCCAACAGAATTGGGTGAAGAGTTTGATGCCGCAGCAGGTGAGCAAGGCTCAAGTCTAACCAACAGCGGTAGGATTGAACGTACAGGGGCTGAAACTCTGGCTTCAACAAACTTTGAAACTGACGGACTTGAATCTCAAGGGCTGTCCGAAACTCAAAGTATTGCTCTTTTCGATATCATTGCTCTTGCGCTTGTTTCAGGTGAAACCAACGTTATTGAGTTTGAACAGGATGAGCCTATTGAAACCGGGGGCGCTTTAACCATTGACGATCCGGACGTTACCTTTATCGCCAAAGATGCGGAAGGCGAAAATGGGTTCGGGTCTTTTGTCGTTAATGAGGATAGCTCGTGGACATTCGTGGCCAACAGTCCATTTGATGAACTTGCTGATGGCGAGCAAATTCAAGATACGACGACAGTGCAAACCTCCGACGGTGGCGAACAAGTCATCACCGTCACCATCATTGGTACTGATGATGCGGCAGTCGCCACTGATGATTCAGGCAGTGTGACCGAGGACATTGATGTCGATGACATCACCAACCAATTAGTGACGTCTGGTCAGATCGTGATTACAGACGTAGATAGCGACACTCCTACCTTTTCAGCTGATGGTGAGTTTAACCTCGTAGGTTCAACAAACGACTCACAACTTGGCGTATTGAGCATCGAACCTGATGGCGCTTGGACTTACGTAGTCAATAACGATGACGTGCAATACCTAGACGACGATGAATTCGTAACTGAGGTTTATACCGTTACAGCCAGTGACGGTACCACGAGCGAAGTAACTATCACCATCAACGGTGCCGATGATCCATCTGATATAACCGTTGGCGAAGGTGATTCAGACACAGGTGAAGTGACTGAGGATGTGGATGTTGACCAAGATAGCAACAACTTAACAACCTCCGGAACGCTAACCATCACCGATGTAGACGACAACGACGTTGCTGCTTTTGAACCAAATGGAACGTTTAATCCTGAAGGTTCGACCAGTGATACCGCGTTGGGTATGTTGACCATTACCGACGATGGCGAATGGACTTATGTGGTAGACAACGACGATGTGCAATATCTTGATGACGATGAGTTTGTCACCGAGATTTATACGGTTACTGCCATTGACGGAACCACAAGCGAAGTAACCATCACTATCAACGGTGCCGATGATCCATCTGATATAACCGTTGGCGAAGGTGACTCTGATATGGGTGAGGTGACGGAAGATGTTGATGTCGATCCAGAAAGCAACGACTTGATGGCGACGGGAACACTGACGATTACTGATGTTGATGCTAACGATGTGGCGGCTTTTCAACCTAACGGAACGTTTAATCCTGAAGGTTCGACCAATGATATCGCGTTGGGTGTGTTGACCATTACCGACGATGGCGAATGGACTTATGTCGTAGACAACGACGATGTGCAATATCTTGATGACGATGAATTTGTCACCGAGGTTTACACGGTGACTGCGATTGACGGAACCACAAGTGAAGTAACTATCACCATCAATGGTGCTGATGATCCATCCGAAATTACTGTCGGAGAAGGTGACTCAGACATGGGTGAGGTGACGGAAGATGTCGATGTTGACCCGGAGAGTAACGACTTGATGGCGACGGGAACACTGACGATTACCGATGTTGATGCTAACGATGTCGCGGCTTTTCAACCTAACGGAGCGTTTAATCCTGAAGGTTCGACCAATGATATTGCGTTGGGTATGTTGACCATTACCGACGATGGCGAATGGACTTACGTCGTCGACAACGATGATGTGCAGTATCTCGATGATGATGAGTTTGTCACCGAGGTTTACACGGTTACTGCGATTGACGGAACCACAAGTGAAGTGACCATCACCATCAACGGTGCCGATGACCCATCTGAGATTACGGTTGGGGAAGGTGACTCTGACGTGGGAGAAGTGACAGAGGACGTCGATGTCAATGAAGATACCAACGAACTCTCGGTGTCTGGTACTTTAACGATTACTGACGTCGACACCAGTGACATGCCTGCATTTAAACCTAATGGCGTGTTTACCCCTGTTGGATCTACTTATGCACTTGCACTAGGTATGTTAACGATTACACCTGAAGGGGCATGGAGTTATGTCGTTGATAACGATGCGGTTCAATACTTGAACGATGACGACACGGTTATTGAGCGATATGTCGTCACCGCCATCGATGGTGTAGAGCATGTTATCGAGATAACAATCAATGGTGTCAATGACGCACCTGAAGCGACCAGCTTTACGGTCGTTAATGATGAGGACGCGATTATACCTATCCTCTTCGATTCTGAAGATGGCGGCATGCCAGATTACATCTCAGATATAGAAGATGATCATGACGACATTCCACTTAATATTCGGATAGAAAGTTTGCCAACCAACGGCAGCCTTTTGTATACCGATGAAAATGGCGTCACGAGAGAAATTGTGCAGTCTGACGTCGACAGCGGTGTGTTGTTTGTTCCAAACAATATCAGCTTCGTTGCCGGGCCAGGAGAAATGTTTGAAATGGGCTTCAGTGGTGACTCTGACGATATGCCAGAGCTCATTGATGGTTTCTATAATTGGGGCGTCGCGATGTCACCAACCGAGAGACTTATTACCCTAGATAACGGCAATACGATTACGGTTACGATTGAAGACAACAATAATAAGCCTTTGAAACAGTATCAAGGTGAACAGTCTCATGTCGGTTTTGGTATTGGTGATACCGATGGTAGAGGTATGAACAAACAGGAGACCTTAGTCCTCGATTTTACGAATAATCCATTAGGGGTTGTTGATTTTGGTCTAGATGGTTTGGGTGGTTCATTTAACACCAATAGTAATGTTTATGTTGAAGTACTCTATACCTTTGCTGATGGTACAACGCATACAGAGCAGTATCAGAAAGACCCCGGAGACACCGGAAATAGCCAACTTCTATATGATTTTAGTTATTCATCACCAGATAATCCGATCGTTGAAATGGAGTTGTCATCGACAGGGGGCAGTTGGGAGTTACGCTATGTCCAAGGTAACGAGGCGGTAACTGAAGACCCGCAGTTTAATTATGTCGCGGTCGACTCTAATGGCGCAGAAAGCACGGTAGAGACGGTCACCATAGATATCGAAGAACCGCAGCAATATAACGTGATCAGTGCAGCGAGTAATGAACCTTTGTATGCCGAGTCAGGCAACGATCTGCTGATTGGAGATAGCGGAGACAACATCTTCACTTGGCTAGACTCTACGCTCGACAATGGGACCGATATCATTAAAGACTTTGAGCTTTATACGGAGGGCGCCGGTGATCTGATTGACCTCAATGATCTACTTGAAGACCCACAAGATGAAACTCAAATGGCCGAGTTGCTTGGCATGATTGAAGTGTCTGTTGATGGAGACGATATCGCACTATCGATTCCAATCAATGGCGGCAGTGATACTCAAACCATAGTGGTTGAAGGTATTGCAACGGAAATGGGAGCTTCGGTTGATCTCGGCAATGATCTTTCGGTGCTAGCCGAGTTAATCAAAAATGATGCTGCCTAGTCGGATCGTGAAATGCTTTGAACTTTAATGTAATGAAAGCCTTCGGTTTCGAGGGCTTTTTTGTGCCTACTATTAACCTAAAAAACACCGTGATCTTAGACAAAAAAAAGCCCAAACCAACGCGGTTTGGGCGGATACAAGTATAGGAGTTAATAAGGAAAATGCAGTAATTAAGAAAACAGTGAGAAACAAGTTTGACGGCCTGTTAAACATCTAAATACTCTGTTTTCTACTTAATTTATGACCCTCGATTATCATTTCAGTTCCCCAAAAAATTCATTAATTTTCTCTTTTTAATTAAACGCGCCTCTATTCAATCGCTTAGAACGTAATGCTTATAACTGGTACGACCAATTTGTGAAAATGTGATGTTGCTTGCTTGTTAAATAAATGTTCTAAGCGTATATTTCAAACAGTTGTTTAATACGAGTGATTGAAATGGCACCAAGAAGTACAACCAAAGACAAAATCTTAGATGTGGCTGAAGGCTTATTTGCTGAGCACGGTTTTAATGACACCTCTTTACGCACGATTACGAGTAAAGCCAATGTCAATCTTGCTTCAGTGAACTACCACTTTGGCGATAAGAAGACTCTGGTTCGTGCGGTACTCAATCGTTACTTAGAAGCATTTATGCCAGCATTGCAAGATGCACTAGTGAACTTAAATTTGAACGAAACGTATTCTATGAGTGACGTGTTTGAGTCTTTAAGGCAGCCACTAAGGGCACTCAATGATGTAAGGCCAAATGGTACGAGTCGATTTATGTTACTCATCGGTCGAGGCTATACAGATGTGCAAGGTCATTTGCGTTGGTTCATTACTACTCGTTATAGCGAAGTACTGACTTTGTTTACCAACTCAGTAATGAAAGCTAACCCAAACCTCACTCAAGAACAGTTATTTTGGCGATTGCACTTCACCCTAGGGACTTGTGTATTCACCATGGCATCTAGCCAAGCTCTAATAGAAATTGCAGAGAATGACTATGACAGAAAGATAGATGCGAAGGCAGTGGTCGATATTCTTATTCCATATTTGGCCGCTGGCATGTCAGCAAAAGAATAAAACAATAAAAAGCAAAATATTCACAAACAATATAGTGAACAAAAGGATCTGAACTATGAGCTCTCTAAGACAAAAATGGGTAAGTGACCCAGCTTTTAAACTCTTTAAAAAAGTACTACCACCCCTATCTAGCACCGAGAAAGAAGCGATGGAAGCGGGTAGCGTGTGGTGGGACGGAGAGCTGTTTTCTGGTAAACCAGATTTCACTAAGCTTCACCAGTACCCAAAACCTCAGCTGACAGCAGAAGAGCAATCGTTCATGGATAATGAACTTGAAACTTTGCTCGCTATGC
The DNA here is from genome assembly GCF_041439075.1 of Vibrio sp. FF145. Lineage (NCBI taxonomy): Bacteria > Pseudomonadati > Pseudomonadota > Gammaproteobacteria > Vibrionales > Vibrionaceae > Vibrio > Vibrio sp. FF145. The sequence goes on along the minus strand of NZ_JBGONH010000053.1, from coordinate 2,130 downwards.
TTGATGACCACAAAATTGTGAAAGAAGACCGAGACCTTCCAGAGGAAGTTTGGAACTTTTTACGCAAAGAACGTTTCTTCTCGCTAATTATCGCGAAAGGGTACGGCGGTCGTGAATTTTCAGCGCACGCAAACTCTACCATCGTAACTAAAATTGCGACGCGTAGTATTAGTACTGCGGTTTCGGTAATGGTTCCAAACTCTCTTGGCCCTGGTGAGCTACTGTCTCACTACGGAACTCAAGATCAAAAAGACTACTGGTTACCTCGTCTTGCTGACGGTACAGATATCCCTTGTTTCGCACTCACAGGGCCTGAAGCAGGTTCTGATGCGGGTGGTATCCCTGATGTCGGTACCGTTTGTATGGGCATGCACGAAGGCAAAGAGACACTAGGCATCAAGCTTAACTGGAACAAGCGCTACATTACGCTAGCTCCAGTGGCGACGGTACTTGGTCTGGCTTTCAAACTGCACGATCCAGAAAAGCTACTGGGTGACAAAGAAGACATTGGCATCACGTGTGCGCTTATCCCGGCAGACCACGAAGGTGTTGTGATTGGTGAGCGTCATGATCCACTTGGTCTTGCGTTTATGAATGGTCCAACACGTGGTCACGATGTATTTATTCCTATGGAATGGTTAATCGGTGGCGCAGATTACGCAGGTAAAGGCTGGCGTATGCTGGTGGAATGTCTGTCTGCAGGTCGTGGTATCTCATTACCAGCACTTGGCACGGCGATGGGCCACCTAACAGCGAAAACTACTGGTGCGTACGCTTACGTTCGTAAACAGTTCGGTATGTCGATTGGTAAGTTTGAAGGTGTTGCAGAGAGCCTTGGACGTATTGGTGGCTTAACGTATCTACTAGAAGCGACTCGTACACTGACAACTACTTCACTTGATATGAAAGAGAAGCCGGGTATCGTAACGGCTATCGCGAAGTATCACATGACAGAGATGGCTCGTACTATTCTGAATGACTCAATGGATATCCATTCAGGTCGTGCAATTCAAGATGGCCCAATGAACTACTTGGCTGCGCCTTACCTAGGTATTCCAGTTGCTATCACAGTAGAAGGTGCGAACATTCTAACTCGTAACCTGATGATCTTCGGTCAAGGTGCGACACGTTGTCACCCATACGTATTGAGCGAAATGGAAGCGGCAGCGAACCCAGATGAGAAGCAAGGTGCAAAAGACTTTGATAGCTTGTTGTTCAAGCACATCTCACACGCAACTAAAAACACGTTTGGCGCGTTTGGTGCAGCACTTACTGGCTCTAAGTTCATTAAAGCCGACATGAGTGGTCCAACGAAGCCTTACTACCAAGATTTGACTCGCTTGAGCCGTGCGCTTGCAGTGAGTGCGGATTTCGCAATGCTGACGCTAGGTGGCGAACTGAAACGTAAAGAGCTTATCTCTGCACGTTTGGGTGATGGTCTAAGTTACCTATACATGGCGTCTGCTGCACTTAAGAAGTATGAAGATGAAGGTCGCCAACAAGCTGACCTAGACTACGTACACTACGCGGTTCAACACTGTTTCCACAATGCGGCTAAGTCGTTACAAGAAGCGTACCGTAACTTCCCGAACAAGATGGTTGGTAAAGTACTTAAAGGTCTAGTTTTCCCTGTAGGTAACCACTTCGAAAAACCAAGTGATAACCTAACAGTTCAACTAGCAGAAAGCTTGATGACTCCGGGAGCACACCGTGAACGTCTGACTCACCTTTGCTACATCGGCAAGGAAGAGGATGATAGTGTTGGCCTTATGGAGAACGCGTTCAATGCGATGTACAGCATCAAGCCTCTGGAGCGTAAGATCTTCAAAGCCGTGAAAGAGGGCAAAGTGGCTCGTAAAGGCTTGTTGGCAGACAAACTGGCTCAAGCACTTGCTGCTGACGTTCTGACACAAGAAGAAGTCGACCAAATTGTTGCTGCTGATAAACTGCGTTACACAGCGATTCAAGTTGATCACTTCAGTCATGACTTTAGTGAAACTTTGACGCGAAAAGAGTTAAAACCTAAGCTAAATAGCGTTGCTTAGGTAACGAAATGATAAAAGGCACCTAATAAGGCAACACCTATCATTTAAGGTGTTTAGATCGCACAGTGTAGCGAGTCTTACTAAA
>NZ_JBGONH010000052.1:0-37949 GCF_041439075.1 Vibrio sp. FF145 | reverse complement strand
AGCGCAACCTTGCCAAGGTTGAGGTCATCGGTTCGAACCCGATGTATCGCTCCAGTTTACTTTTCATGGTAAACAAAACTCTTTAAACCACAGTGTTTAAAGACGACCTTACCGGTCACGCTCTTTCTTTAATGCTGCGAAGCATAATCCCCCCAAAAAGCAAATAATCCTCCATTATGGTGGATATTTTTTTGTCTTAAATTTTTGTTAGCAACAAGAATGCTAGTAAACATCAGGTCTCTGAAGCAGATACTTGAGGTTTTTCATATCTATAAACAGACTTATCCACAAAGTATCAAGTGTGGATAACTTGGTTGATAAAGTTATTTCAGACCTAATTCTTTACATTTCTCTAAAAGATCTTTCTTGTTTTCAGTATATTAGCTGAATTGTGCCGATCGTAACTCATTGTTTTTTATCAGGTTGAATGCTTACCTTGAATTTGATAAAAGATCGTTAACTTGTTGTTTTTTGATCTTAATCATTTATCGGTACTGTGTTTAACTTTACGTGGGTGTCGGAAGTTTACGAGAGTTCTGAATTTTTTCCACATTGTTAGAATTGAGAACAAGGTCAAACATTGTTCGAAAATTATGTGCAACGAGTTGTGTTGTATGGTGGGTTGTTGGTGTGGGTTGACCTGCCAATCGTTGATGGCTAAGGGGCTAGGCGTCTCTTGGTAGCCCTTTCTCAACGATGCGTATTAGCCTGTGCTTTTTGGTGAGGATTTTGCTGCTATCTTTTTGCACACAACTATTTTTCTGCGTAGAGCTATCTTCTTGCATGCTGCTAGCATTGGGTAACTGTTGTAGTTGTTTATTTAAAGCCCACTCAATATGCACATCCAGCATTTCGTTGTTGCCTCGATGAGATTCCAGTGTTTCAACAATGCGTTGTTGAAATGGCGCATTGCCCATAGCAACAAAAATATTGCGTAACCATTGGGTGTGTCCAATACGTCTTATCGCTGAGCCTTCCATCTTCTTTAGGAAGGTCGCTTCATCCCAACTTGAAAGTGAAACAAGGTCTGCCTCTCGGAAGTCTTCTCTGCGGTGGAAGTCTGTTTGCTCAGTGAGTTCGGCATGGCGGTTCCACGGGCAAACTAACTGACAGTCATCGCAACCGTAAATACGATTACCAATTGCGTCTCTAAACTCTTCCGGGATCACACCATCATATTCAATGGTTAAGTACGAGATACATTTTCGAGCATCCACTACGCCATCAGCAATAATGGCGCCCGTTGGACAAGAGGTGATACATGCGGTGCATTTGCCGCACTCATCGACACTGGGTTCATCTGTTGGAAGAGGTATGTTAACTAACAATTCTCCTAGGAAGAACCAAGAGCCAGCGTCTTTATCAAGAATTAATGAGTGTTTACCTGTCCAGCCCAACCCTGCTTTTTGAGCGAGCGGTCGTTCCAAGATGGGCGCTGAATCCACGAAAGGACGTGAGTCTAAACCTTCGACTTCCTTCTCGATTCTTTGTCCCAGCTTTTTCAACTGGTTGCGGAACAATTTGTGATAATCGCGGCCTAAAGAATAACGGCTGATATAACCTTGAGTGGTATCGCTTAGGTTAGAGGCAAACTGAGCTTCTGGTGGTAGATAGTTCATTCGGGCGCTGATCACTCGAATGGTGCCTGGGTGAAGTTCATTGGGACGAGCACGCATCATCCCATGTCGAGCCATCCAATCCATTTCGCCGTGGTTGCCAGCATCTAGCCATGCTTGAAGAGGGGCTTCATGTTCACTTAAATCAACATCGCAGATGCCAACTTTTTGAAAGCCTAGTTCTTTTCCCCAGATTTTAATTTTTTCAGCAAGATGGTCTAGATTCATGGCTTAATTCTTAATTCTTATTTTCTCTGTTTTACAATTAGAGATAAGGCTAATTAAAATTAGGTTCGGCAAAAATGGGGGCGGATCTTAACGGATCTTAGTGGTATTGACCAGAACAGACGTGTTTTGATCAGTATTTTTCATAGAACTTACACTTGAGTGCTTGTCTCCCAAAAGCATCACGGTTTACTATTCTTGTTCTTTTGATTTTTATATAGTCAACGATCGATTTTTAGAGAACGTATTCATGAGCACGAAACAATTTACTTTGAAAGATGAACAAGCAACGATTCAATTAGGAACGGAGCTTTCTAATCTTTGCTCACAGCAGACAACTATTTATCTGCATGGTGATCTTGGCGCAGGTAAAACGACCTTCAGTCGTGGTTTTGTAAAAGCACTTGGCCATCAAGGAAATGTAAAGAGCCCAACGTATACTCTAGTTGAACCTTATCAACTTGCCGATTGGCAGGTGTACCATTTTGATCTTTATCGCCTAGCCGATCCTGAAGAATTAGAGTTTATGGGGATTCGTGACTACTTCACGCCAGATGCTATCTGTTTGGTTGAATGGCCAGAGAAAGGTTATGGAATGCTACCAGAAGCAGATTTGGATATTGATATTCGTTACCAAGACGATCACCGCATTGTTTCTTTAACCGCTAACAGTGAATACGGACAGCGCTTACTTAGTCAGTTGGAGTTATGTTGATTTCTAGACGCCTTATTTCAGCAGTAGCTATGTTGGCTGCTGTTTTTTCTATACTGTTTTCTTCACTTGTTTCTGCAAACTCACTAAAGAGTTTAAGGGTTTGGCCTTCTCCAGAAGAAACTCGTGTGGTTATCGATTTAAAATCAGAAGCGGATTTCAGCTATTTCACCCTGAGTAGCCCGAGTCGCTTGGTTGTTGATTTAAAAAAGACCAACCTTGCAACTAAGTTACCGGTCGTGGTGAAAGACAGCCCCGTTCTATCTAAGATTCGTAAAAGCTCACCGCCAGACAAAAACACCTATCGCTTGGTTTTTGAGTTAAAGAAGTCGTCTAAAGCAGAGTTGTTTAAACTCAGTCCGACTCCTGGTGGTCAGTACGGACATCGCTTGGTGATCGATTTGCCTCATGGTGCGGCAAGTAAAGGCAAAGCAACATCAACGCCGACTAAGCCAACAGTGAGTAAGAACCTCAATCAAGTTAAGCGTCAGCGTGATGTTCTGATTGTGATTGACCCAGGCCACGGTGGTGAAGACCCTGGTTCCATTGGCCCATCTCGTAAATATGAGAAGAATGCGACTCTTAGTATTTCGAAAAAGATCGCTGCGCAGTTGAATGCAGTTCCGGGAATCAAAACGCGTTTAACACGTAATGCTGATTACTTTGTAAACCTGAACAGACGTGTTGCAATTGCTCGTGAGAACGAAGCACACCTCTTGATCTCTATTCACGCCGATGCCTTTACGACGCCTCAACCAAGAGGTGGTTCGGTGTTCGTGTTGAATACTCGACGGGCAAATACTGAGATTTCCCGTTGGATTGAGAACAAAGAGAAGCAGTCAGAATTGCTGGGCGGCAGCGGTGCTGCGTTTACTGGCAATATTGCAGATAAAAACGTCAACCAAACCCTGCTTGATTTGCAGTTTAGCCACTCTCAAAAAGAGGGCTACAAACTGGCAACGACCATTCTCTCTGAAATGGGTAAGGTCGCAAAACTGCATAACAGTAAGCCGATTAACACCAGCTTGGCAGTGTTACGTTCACCACAAATTCCATCGGTACTTGTAGAAACGGGCTTTATTTCGAATCCGACCGAAGAGAAGCTTCTTTTCCAACGTTCGCATCAAGACAAACTTGCGCGGGCTGTGACCAAAGCGGTCGTTAAATATTTGAAAGCGAATCCACCAGAAGGGATTGTTATTTCTAACGCGGCGGCATCTTCTAACTCTACCAGTCAGCACAAAGTACAGCGTGGTGAATCATTGTCTGTGATTGCGAAGAGGTACGGCTCGTCTACACAAGCATTATTGAAGTTGAATGGTTTGAAGTCGACGAGCTTAGCGGTAGGGCAAATTCTAAAAATTCCAAGCTCGGGTTCACAAGCGGCTACCACAACAAGCCGTAAAACGCTGACACACACGGTTAAGTCTGGAGAGTACTTAGGCAAGATAGCTAGCCGTTACAAAGTATCGGTAGCAAGCATTAAACGTGAGAACCGCTTGAAATCAGAAACCGTGAGAGTAGGCCAAAAGTTACGTATTACGGTTGAAGTAAAAGATATACCTCTACGTAAACATAAAGTCGCAAGAGGTGATTATCTTGGCAAGATTGCTTCGAAATATGGCGTGAGCGTCAACAGTATCCGTCAAGCAAACAAACTACGTTCCGATGAGTTGGCCATTGGCCAAGTGCTGATTATTCCGCACAAATAGTTGGCTAATGTTGAAGTAATGTTTAGAACATAGAAGCAATCTCAAACGCGAGAGGTGCTTCTATAAATGGCAGTAAGGTAGCTATACATATGACGATCAAAATACTGCCAGCTCGGCTAGCTAACCAAATCGCAGCGGGTGAAGTGGTAGAAAGACCTGCTTCTGTTGTGAAAGAGTTGGTTGAGAACAGTTTGGATTCTGGTGCGACACGTATCGATATCGATATCGAGAAAGGTGGCGCTAAGATGATCCGTGTTCGTGACAACGGCAAGGGCATTGTTAAAGATGAGCTTGCCTTGGCATTAAGCCGTCATGCTACCTCTAAAATTCATACTCTTGATGACCTTGAAGCGATCGTCAGCCTAGGTTTCCGAGGTGAAGCTCTGGCGAGTATTAGCTCTGTTGCGCGCCTAACTATGACTTCACGCCCTACGACTCAGGATCAAGCTTGGGCTGCACATAGTGAAGGTCGTGATATGCAGGTGAAACTGCAGCCAGCAGCGCATCCCATTGGCACCTCGGTTGAGGTATTGGATCTGTTCTTCAATACTCCGGCACGACGTAAATTCTTACGCACCGAGAAAACTGAATTCACGCATATCGATGAGCTGCTTAAACGCATTGCATTGAGCCGTTTTGATGTGACGATTAACCTTCGTCATAACGGTAAAATGATTCGTCAGTACCGCGCTGCAAAAACACAAGTTCAAGCCGAAAAGCGCATCGCAGCTGTATGTGGCAATCCTTTTGTTCGCCATATGCTTAAGATCGAACTTGAGCATCAAGGCTTAAAACTTCATGGCTGGATCACCACGCCTGAAGGAGCAAGACAACAAAGCGATCTGCAATACTGTTATGTGAATGGTCGTATGATGCGTGACAAGCTCATCAACCATGCGATTCGTCAAAGCTACGAAACTAGCTTGCGCCCCGACCAATTCGCTACGTATGTGTTGTTCATCGAGCTAGACCCACATCAGGTGGACGTGAATGTTCATCCTGCAAAACATGAAGTGCGTTTTCATCAAGCCCGCCTTGTACACGACTTCATCTACCAAGCCTTGAGTGATGGCTTAGCCCAAAGCAAACAAATTGATGCAGCACCGATCAAGCAGTCTGCGTTTCATCAGTCAGAAGTGATGCATCATCAGCAAGGTAGCTCGAATCCGGGTATCGGAGAGATTGCCAGTTTCTCAGAGCCTGAAAGCATAATGCCGAGCAGTTCAGAACAACCTCAAGTATCTGATAGTGAAAGATATGCTATTGAGCAAACGCCAGCCTACCCAAGAAAAGCCGAATCTGAACAGGTTTATGATAACCCTCAGCACAGCGTTAATGATGGTGGGCAGCGTTATAGCTCACCAGCTAACCGAGGTTCATCGTCTAGCAGAGGCTCGTCGGATCGCGAAACCAGTTTTACAGGCTCGCCTCGCCAAGAGTGGATAGAGTCTCGACCTGAACCTAAAAAAGAAAAAGAGCCGCACCAACATCATGGTGAGCCTGCTCCATCTAAGCGAGAAGTGAAGGCCTATAAAGAGCTTCTGAAAACGCCAGATTTTGATGACCAAGTTGGAGAACCATACTCACCTCACGAGCATGTGGCACCCGTAGAAACCAGAGACAACTTAGAAAATATAGACAGCATAGAAAATAAAGAAGCTAAGTCTGCTCAACAGAATCCTGTTCATTTAAAGCCAAGAGTACCTGTGACGGACTTGGGCAAAGCGGTCTCGATTGTGGAACGTCAGTATTTGGTGATGGGTAATAAGAACGGCAGTGTGTTGGTTTCTTTGGCTAAGGCTGAGTTATTGCGTGTTGTTGGCCAGCTTGATACGCGTGATGGCGAGTTAAAGAGCCAACCATTATTAGTGCCTTTATCCATCAAATTAGGCGCTGATTTAGTCGATGTCGCTAAGGCGCTAAGTCCAATACTGTCTGTGCTTGGTATCGAGCTTAAAGCTAGGAATAACGAAGCGATAATGGTGATGGGAGTGCCTTCTCCTTTGAGGCAGCAAAACTTACAAATTTTGATCCCAGATCTGTTATCTTACGCGGCTTCAATAAACGCTCAGGCCTCGGAAACTCAAGGCCATAGCTTTTCTAGCGATACGTTACCATTACTGGTTAACTGGATCGGGATTCAGACAGCACAAGTAAAAAACGACTACACTTTATCTGAAGCGGTTCAACTAGTTGGGGAACTTGAGCAACTTTGGCATGGTCTACTTCCATTAGATGATCCCGAATTTGTTAATCCTATCGACTTTTCTGCAACCATCGCTGCTTTTATGGCTTAGTTTGCAGGTGAATTTTCACAGCTGAGTTTTAGATAAATTAAGCTTATTTACGGCTTCGGCTGTTTACGATTTAACTGTTGCGATGAGGCTTTTCTTAGTAGACAAGTGTATCGCGACATGAAGCCTTTTAATTAAGAGCTCTAACAGAGAAATAAATACAAAATATCATGACTGAAAAATTACCTTTAGCGTTGTTTTTAATGGGCCCAACGGCATCAGGAAAAACAGATTTAGCTATCCGCTTGCGTCAGAAATACCCGGTAGAGATCATCAGTGTCGATTCGGCGCTAATCTACAAAGACATGGATATTGGTACTGCTAAGCCGGATGCAGGAGAGCTCGCGCTCGCGCCTCATCGCTTGATTGATATTCTCGATCCAAGCGAAGCGTATTCTGCGGCTGACTTTCGTCGTGATGCGATCAGTGAAATGAATAAGATTGTAGCGGAAGGTAAAATCCCGCTACTTGTTGGTGGCACAATGCTTTACTACAAGGCATTGTTGGAAGGTTTATCGCCACTACCCGCCGCGGATCAAGAGATTCGTAAGCAGATTGAAGCGGAGTCTATTGAACAGGGTTGGCAGGCATTGCATGATCAATTAAGAGAGATAGATCCCGTATCCGCTGAAAGAATACACCCAAATGATCCACAAAGGCTTTCAAGGGCATTGGAAGTTTATCGAATTTCGGGTAAAACATTAACAGAGCTAACTCAAACGAAAGGCGATAGCCTGCCATTTCGTGTAAAACAATTTGCAATAGCTCCCAAGGAAAGGAAAGAACTCCATCGCCGCATTGAGCTGCGTTTCGAGAAGATGATAGAAGCGGGATTTGAAGATGAAATGAAAGCGTTGTACGCCAGAGAAGATCTTCACCCTGAACTGCCATCGATCCGATGCGTTGGTTATAGGCAGATGTGGGATTATTTAGATGGGAATTGCGATTTAGACGAAGCGGTTTTCCGTGGTGTCTGCGCAACCCGTCAATTGGCCAAGCGACAAATCACCTGGTTACGCAGTTGGGATGATTTAACTTGGTTGGATAGCGAAAACATTGAACAGGCGTTAGAAACTCTTTCAGATGCAATAGCATCTGATTAGTATTGCTGTGTATAATGTGATCGCTTTTGCGTGAATATACTCTGGAAAGGATCAGTTGTTGAGGCTTTTAAAAATCACAGCCTTTCAATAACAACGGAGTTTTTTTATTCGTTTAGCTCAGATGCAAAGGCCGCACCTTTTTGTGCACCACTAGCTAAATAATTACAACAAAATATAAATAAGGAAAATAAAATGGCTAAGGGGCAATCGCTACAAGACCCATTCCTAAATGCACTCCGTCGTGAGCGCATTCCAGTCTCTATCTATCTTGTTAACGGCATCAAGCTGCAAGGTCAGATCGAGTCTTTCGATCAATTCGTGATCTTATTGAAGAACACAGTAAACCAAATGGTTTACAAGCATGCGATTTCTACTGTGGTTCCTGCTCGTGCAGTGAGTCACCACAGCGGCGAGCAACAACGCGCGCCATCTGATCGTCCTGAGAAGACTGAAGATTAATCGTTCAATTGATACAGCTTGCGCTGTAATAAGGAGTTGGTTGCTTGTTTGACCGTTATGAATCCGGCGAGCGAGCCGTACTTGTTCATATCAACTTCACGCAAGAGGGAGAATGGGAAGACCTAAGCGAGTGTGAAATGCTGGTCTCCTCAGCGGGGGTAGAAACGCTACAAGTGATTACTGGTAGCCGACAATCCCCACTCCCTAAATACTACGTTGGAGAAGGTAAAGCCCTAGAAATCGCACAAGCTGTTCAGCTGACCGGTGCTGAAATTGTGATTTTTAACCACTCCCTCTCTCCTGCCCAAGAGCGCAACCTCGAGCAATTGTGTAAATGTCGTGTGATTGATCGCACGGGTTTGATCTTAGATATCTTTGCACAACGTGCGCGAACTCATGAAGGTAAGCTACAAGTTGAGCTCGCTCAGCTTCGTCATATCTCTACTCGATTGATTCGTGGTTGGACTCACCTTGAAAGGCAGAAAGGTGGTATTGGTCTTCGTGGTCCAGGTGAAACTCAACTGGAAACCGATCGACGTTTGTTGCGTGACCGTATAAAGGCAATATTACGTCGTTTAGCGAAAGTCGCTAAGCAGCGTGAACAAGGACGACGTGCTCGTAATCGAGCTGAAATCCCAACAATTTCTTTGGTTGGTTATACCAACGCGGGGAAATCAACACTTTTCAATCGCATCACAAGTGCTGGTGTTTATGCGGCAGACCAACTGTTTGCAACCTTAGACCCAACACTACGTAAGATTGATTTGGCAGATGTCGGGCCTGCAATTCTCGCAGATACCGTAGGTTTTATCCGTCATCTACCACACGACTTGGTCGCTGCGTTCAAGGCTACGTTACAAGAGACGCAGGAAGCTGACATTTTGTTACATGTTGTTGATGCCAGTGATGACCGCTTTCGTGAGAACATTCAGGCTGTTCATGAAGTATTAGAAGAAATCGATGCTCATGAAGTGCCAACCCTTGTAGTCATGAACAAAATTGACTGCATGGAAGACCAAAAACCTCGAATTGAAAGAGACGAAGAGGGCGCACCTCGCGCTGTTTGGGTTTCTGCAATGGAAGGAGAAGGCATTGAACTGCTGTTTGAAGCTTTAACTGAGCGTTTAGCAAGTCAAATGGTTCAATTCCGATTGTGTATTCCACATCAACATCAGGGCCGTATTCGTAGCTTATTCTTTGAGATGAAATGTATTCAACAAGAAGAGTATGATGAAAATGGTAACTTGTTGATAGATATCCGAATGCAACAAATAGATTGGTCTAAACTTGAAAAAAGAGAAGGGGCGCTCTTAGGTGGCTTTATCGTTACCAAAGAGACTGCTACAGTATAACGTCATATCAAATGATGGAGCTTTCTAATGGCGTGGAATGAGCCTGGAAATAACAACAACGGCGATAATAACGGCCGCGATAACGACCCTTGGGGTAAGAACAATAATCGCGGCGGCCGAGATCAAGGACCGCCAGACTTAGACGAAGTGTTTAGTAAACTAAGTCAAAAGTTAGGTGGCAAGTTTGGTAAAAAAGGTGGCAACGGTAACGGGCCATCTATTGGTGGTGGCGGTGCGATTGGCTTTGGTGTCATTGCTGTCATTGCGATTGCTATCTGGTTCTTCGCTGGTTTCTATACCGTTGGCGAAGCAGAAAGAGCAGTAGTACTTCGACTGGGTCAGTTCGACCGTATCGAGGAACCTGGTCTTAACTGGCACCCACGCTTTATCGATGAAATCAAAGATGAGCAACTGGTAAACGTTCAAGCGATTCGTTCTCTACGTGCTGCTGGCACCATGCTAACGAAAGATGAAAACGTTGTGACCGTTGAAATGGGTGTTCAATACCGTGTTTCTGACCCATACAAATACTTGTATCGTGTAACGAATGCAGACGACAGTTTACGCCAAGCAACCGATTCAGCGCTTCGTGCGGTAATTGGTGACTCACTAATGGATAGTATCTTGACAAGTGGTCGTCAGCAGATTCGTCAAAGCACTCAAGAAACGTTGAACCGTATTATTGATAGCTACGACATGGGTATTCTGATTGTTGACGTGAACTTCCAGTCAGCACGTCCACCAGAGCAAGTGAAAGATGCATTTGATGATGCTATCGCGGCTCGTGAGGATGAAGAGCGTTTTGAACGTGAAGCAGAAGCTTACCGAAATGACATTCTTCCAAAAGCAACAGGTCGAGCTGAGCGTTTGAAGAAAGAAGCGGTAGGTTACTCAGAGCGCACAGTTAATGGTGCTCTAGGTCAAGTTGCTCAATTCGAGAAACTGCTACCTGAATACCAAGCTGCTCCTGAAGTAACACGTAACCGTATGTACCTAGATACAATGGAAAAAGTGTACTCAAGCACATCGAAAGTCCTGATTGATTCTGAATCAAGCGGTAACTTGCTATACCTACCAATTGATAAGCTAGGCGCACAAGGTGGTTCTCAGTCGGGCACTCGCCCTGCAAAAGCATCATCAACTTACGATCAAATTGAGTTAGAAACTCAAGCGGATCCTAAGCCTAGCACTCAAACTCGTTCAGACAGTTCACGCCAAGGGAGATACTAATAATGCGTAAATTAATGATCCCTGTATTAGTTGTGACGATTGCTCTTCTATTGATGTCACTGTTTGTGATTCAAGAAGGCGAGCGTGGCATGGTAATTCGTTTTGGTCGAGTTCTCGACGACAACGGCGTATCACGAATCTATGAACCAGGTCTGCACTTTAAACTACCGATGTTTGATCGCGTAAAAGTACTTGATGCTCGTATTCAAACGATGGATGGCCGTTCTGACCGTTTCGTAACATCAGAGAAAAAAGACGTTCTAATTGATACTTACGCAAAATGGCGTATTGCTGATTTTGGACGTTTCTATCTGAGTACCGGTGGCGGTAATATCATGACGGCAGAAGCACTTCTTGAGCGTAAAGTGACAGATGTTCTTCGTTCTGAAATTGGTTCTCGTGAAATTAAGCAAATCGTGTCAGGTCCTCGTAATAAGGACATCCTGCCAGACTCTGCTGATAGCGAAGTCGTCACAACGGTAGCGGCTGCAGAAGCACTAGAAGTTGATGGCGAACGCGATAAGATCATGGAAAACGTTTTGTCTGGAACGGCAGAAAGTGCGATGGCTGATTTAGGTGTTGAAGTTGTTGATTTCCGTATGAAGAAGATTAACCTTCCTGACGAAATCAGTGAATCTATCTACCGTCGTATGCGTGCAGAACGTGAGTCGGTTGCTCGTAGACACCGTTCTCAAGGTCGTGAGAAAGCGGAAGTTATCCGTGCTCAAGCTGAGCTAGAAGTGGCAACAGTTCTTGCTGAAGCTGACCGTACAGCTCGAATCACTCGTGGTGATGCGGATGCAGAAGCAGCGAAGATCTACTCTGATGCGTTCAGCAAAGATGCTGAGTTCTACGGCTTCATGCGTTCATTGCAAGCTTATGAGACATCATTTAGCGACAAGAGCGACATTCTAGTACTGGATCCGAAGACAGACTTCTTCCAATACATGAATCAAGCAAGCGGTGCTCCAGCAAAATAAGCTGATTCGTTAATTCATTAAATTAGCGAAGTACCTAAAAATCAAAAGGCTCCCATAATGGGAGCCTTTTTGTTTTCTATTCGTAGAAGACTGCAGGTGACCATTGAATCTTCGAGGGAAGTCGTAGTGACAGCTCCGTACTTTGAGAAAACCTAACGGTAGGTCATGAAAGCGATAACGGCACCAGCCACCACAAGACAACCGCCAATACGGCGCAGTTGGGTGTCTGGTTGCTCGCTCAGTTGCGCGACCATGTTTCTCCAGCCATTAGGTGCAATCAAGGGGCCGAGCCCTTCAGCGATAAGAACGAGCCCAATAGCGAGCCAAATTGATTGAGACATGGTTCTGCCTTTTGTCTATAAAATGCAATGATATCAGCATCTTTACACATTCGCCCTCAGTTATCGCTGGTTTATTTTTGTACAGCGTTAACGTTTATGAACAAAAAGTGACTGCAAGAAGTGTGATTCAGTGCTAGAATCCATTTTTAATTAGCAACAGAAATTGGAAAGATGGGAAATAACGTAGTCGTTCTAGGCACCCAATGGGGTGATGAAGGTAAAGGTAAAATCGTTGACCTTTTAACTGAAGATGCAAAATACGTGGTTCGCTACCAAGGCGGTCACAATGCAGGTCACACACTTGTAATTGACGGTGAAAAAACCGTTCTTCACTTAATTCCATCAGGCATCCTACGCAATAACGTTAAATGTGTTATTGGTAACGGTGTTGTATTATCGCCTGACGCACTTCTTAAAGAGATGAAGCCTCTTGAAGAACGCGGTATCCCAGTGCGTGAGCGTCTTTTCATCTCTGAAGCTTGTCCTCTAATTCTTCCGTACCACATTGCAATCGACAACGCGCGTGAAATCGCTCGTGGCGCTAAAGCTATCGGTACAACAGGTCGTGGTATCGGTCCTGCTTACGAAGATAAAGTTGCTCGTCGCGGTCTACGCGTTGGCGACCTTTTCGATAAAGAAGCATTTGCTGAGAAGCTAAAAGAAGTTATGGAATTCCACAACTTCCAACTAGAGCACTTCTACAAAGCTGAAACAGTAAGCTACGAAGAAGTACTTGAGCAAGCGATGAGCTACGCAGACATGTTAACTGCGATGGTTATCGACGTAACTGACGAACTAGACGCAGCACGTAAGCGCGGCGACAAGATCATGTTTGAAGGTGCTCAAGGTACGCTACTAGATATCGACCACGGTACTTACCCATACGTAACGTCTTCTAACACGACTGCTGGTGGTGTTGCTGCAGGTTCTGGTTTCGGTCCTCGTCACATCGGTTACATCCTTGGTATTACTAAGGCTTACTGTACTCGTGTTGGTTCAGGTCCATTCCCAACTGAGCTATACGATGGCCTTGAGAAGCAAGATCCAGTCGGTAAGCACCTAGGCGATGTTGGTCACGAGTTTGGCGCAACTACTGGTCGTCTACGTCGTACTGGTTGGTTCGATGCTGTTGCTATGCGTCGTGCAATCCAAATCAACTCTCTATCTGGTATGTGTCTAACTAAACTAGACGTTCTAGATGGCCTAGAAGAACTAAAAATCTGTACTGGTTACAAGATGAAAGATGGTTCTATCCTAGAAGTTTCTCCAATGGCTGCTGAGTCATTCGAAGAAGCGACGCCAATCTACGAAACAATGCCTGGTTGGTCTGAAAACACATTTGGTGCTAAATCTATCGACGCGCTTCCACAAGCTGCTCTAGATTACATCAAGCGTATCGAAGACCTAACTGGCGTTCCAATTGATATCGTATCAACTGGCCCAGATCGTAACGAAACTATCATCAAGGTTCACCCATACGGCGCATAATGCCCAGTTGAGTGATTACCACAGCACGAAGCGTACTGAGGTAATTAAAGTACTTTGATAATGAAATAGTTTTCTAAAAGCCGACTTTGTTAAGTCGGCTTTTTAATACCTGCAATTTGAAAACTAAGCCGCTCGTGATGATCTTTTGAACGCCATATGGCAAAATATTGCCCATTAGCGGCAAGTTTTGTCTAAAGCCGTCAAGGTTATTGCCGATACAGATATCATGGAAAGTGAAGTTCACCCTATTTTGGTGCGTGCAGAAATCGTCTGCTGCCCTCAATAGATAGCTTTAACGACAGATAATAGAGTGCAGGTATGAAGCTACGAATTGTAGCAGCTTCATTGATAGTGGCGCTGAGCTCACCCTTGAGTCATGCAGATTTGGCTGATGTGGGAGAGCCCGTTCCAATATATACAGAAGCTGAACTGATTAATTTAATCGAGAATAATCAACACCTAGAGCGAGTGAAAGCTGATAAGTGCCAGTTAGTTGAAGATATCGTTGCTCGTGCAACGCGTATTAGCTTGCCTTCTTATGAGTTTTTATACGGTGATATGTTGGCTTGGGGTGTGTGTGTTCCGCAAGATGTAGAGCTTGGCCTTTACTATATGGAAAACGCGGCACATCAAGGTTTACCAGCGGCACTCGAGCAGTTAGGACGTTATTATTCTCTTGGCACTTTGGTGCAACAAGACAAAGAGCGTGCGATCCCGTATTTACGTGAAGCCGCCTCGATGGGTAACTTAAGTGCAAGTATCCACTTAGCGGAACTCTTGCTACGTGATTACGGTAGCCCGTTAGATTATGAAGATGCTTATCGCTGGTTATACAACTCGGTGACAGCGGATCAAAGGCAACATAAGCGTATAACTGTGCTTCGAAGCGGTTTGGAGCGGAGAATGCCAGACAACATTATCGCTCGAGCAAAACGTCGAGACGTGTTCTGGTAATTACAATTATTAATTAAGGTTGATGGTTAACGACTGCACTCGTTAACCATCTATTTTGATCGAGAAAGATATCGATATAAAAAGGCCTCATAGGTAAATACCTATGAGGCCTTTTTTGATCTGAACGGAAAGCCGTTTATTTCATTCGATGACGTTACTGAACAACTTCACCAGATTCAATTACCGTCTTACGAACGACTTTGGTGAAATCGAGTGCTTCTTGGCGAATTTGATCTTCATCGACCGTTAGCATGTCGCGATCTTGCATGATGATCTTGCCATCAACGATGGTGTGACGAACGTTCCCCGAGTTAGCTGAGTAAACTAATGCAGAGTATGGGTTGTACACAGGAACCATGTTTGGAGCCTTGGTGTCGATCACTATGATATCGGCTAGCTTGCCTGCTTCAAGAGAGCCGATCTTATCTTCCATGTGTAGTGCTTTTGCTGCGCCCATTGTTGCCATGTCGATCACTTTGATCGGCGGCATTGCAGCACGATCTTTATTCACCAATTTGTGAACCTTAGCGACTTGGTTGAACTCATCAATGGTGCTCAATGTGTTACCAGACATTGGGCCATCAGTACCTAAACCGATACGTACATTTTCGTCATACATCTTAAGCGCAGGTGACACGCCTTTTGCTGACTTGATGTTGGCACTCATGTTGTGAGCCACGCCCATATCTGATTTTTTCACTAGCTCGATATCATGATCGTCTACTAGGATCATGTGTGCGCCAACTAAGTTTTTGTTTAGTGCACCAATGCTGTCCATGTATTGAACCGGAGATAAACCTTCAGCTCGTTTTGCAATTTTTTCTTCTTCACGATGAGATTCAGCTAAGTGAATCATTACTGGAACATCAAGCTCTAGAGAAAGCTTTGCTACTTTTTGAAGGACTTCTGTTGTGTTTGTGTAAGGGGCGTGAGGAGCAAATGCAGGCGTAATACGCGGGTGATCTTTATATTCTTCAATGAAGTTCAATGCGTATTTAATACCTTCTTCCGCGTTTGCTGCATCAGCCACTGGGAATTTGATTACTGTTTCGCCTAATACTGCGCGCATACCAATTTTATCAACAGTTTTAGCGACTTCGTCTTCAAAGTAGTACATATCAGCGTAAGTAGTTACGCCACCTTTTACCATTTCAACGTTACCAAGGTTAGCGCCTATACGAACCATATCGCGAGATACTAACTTAGCTTCAAGTGGGAAGATGTAGCGGTGTAAGCGATCAGGTACATCATCGGCCAACGAACGGAAAACCGTCATGGATACGTGAGTATGAGTATTGATGAGACCTGGCATTACGATATCGCCATCAACGTCTAGCACTTGTTTAGCTTGGTACTGCTTCTCTAGTGAAGCATCGCCAACCGCAATGATTTTGTTGTCTTTGACCACAACAGTGCCGCTCTCGTAAACCGTTTTTTCTTGGTTCATGGTTAGAACCATGGCATCGGTTATCATCAGGTCAGCTTTTTCCATTGCTGAACTCGCAAATGGAAATAGAGCTAGGCTTGCCATCGCTGAAGCCAATAGGGTGCGTTTTAGTTTCATATCAATACTCAGAACAGGTGTTGTTAAAGTGTGTGGATAATAGTGTATTTCATTCATGGCGCAAACGTTTGTTTTATCGTTTGCTTGAAATTTTGATGATAGTCCGCGTCTATGAAGTGATGTTTCACAAAGTGAAGATATGTATCAATCTTAGGTTATTTTAGGCTTTTCCAAAGCATATCTGTAGCTTACCTCTAGCATCAGATATACTAGGGGTAATATACCTTCCTTGCTTAAGCAGGCCCGCCTATGTCAAAAAACACACCAATGTCAGAAAACACGACAGCGACAACCACTGTTGATCCTTTTGCCGACCGAGAGTCGAAAAATTACGAAAACCCAGTACCAAGCCGTGAGTTCATTATTTCGTTTCTAACAGACGCGAATATTCCTATGAACCGCAACGATCTATTCGAAGCTTTGGGTTTGGCTGGAGAGGAACAATATGAAGGGCTGCGTCGTCGTTTACGTGCAATGGAACGTGATGGACAGCTTATCTTTACCCGTCGTCAGTGTTACGCATTGCCTGAGAAGATGGAACTGATCAAAGGCTTTGTGATTGGTCATAAAGACGGTCATGGTTGGGTACGCCCAGACGGCAGTGTGGGTAAAGACAATGATATCGTGCTGCCGCATCATCAGATGAAAACTATCATGCACGGTGATTACGTATTGGTTCAGCCTACTGACAACAGTAAGCGTGGCCGTCGTGAAGGCCGTTTGGTTCGTGTGCTTGAAGAGCGTAAAACGCCACTTGTTGGTCGCTTCTTCCTAGAGTACGGCCATTCTTATGTGGTTGCTGATGATTCGCGTATCAGTCACGACATCCAGATCCCAACTGAGCATAAAGGCGGTGCTCGAATGGGTAATGTGGTTGTGATTGAAATTACGGACCGTGGTGGTCGTTCTCGTAACATGATGGGTAAAGTGACCGAAGTTCTTGGTGAGAATATGGCTCCGGGTATGGAAACGCAGATCGCGATCCGTACTCACCAGATCCCGCAAGAGTGGCCTGAAGCCGTAGATAAGCAAATCGTAAACCTCGGTGAGCATGTTCCTGAAGAAGCAAAAGAAGGACGTGTTGATCTACGCAAATTGCCATTGGTGACTATCGATGGTGAAGATGCGCGTGACTTCGATGATGCGGTTTACTGTGAAGCGAAGAAAGGCGGCGGCTGGCGCCTATGGGTAGCGATTGCTGACGTAAGTTACTACGTTCGCCCAGAGACAGCGCTAGACAAAGAAGCAATTAACCGTGGTAACTCGGTATACTTCCCGTCACAAGTTGTCCCAATGCTGCCAGAAGTCCTTTCAAATGGTTTGTGTTCATTGAACCCTCAAGTCGACCGTTTGTGTATGGTGTGTGAGATGACTATCTCAGACAAAGGTAAACTGTCAGGCTACAAGCACTATGAAGCAGTCATGAATTCTCATGCTCGTCTTACTTATAACAAAGTAGGCGCGATCTTAGATGGCAATGAAGAGTTACGTGAACGTTACGAACCAGAAGTACCACATCTTGAAGAGCTTCATAAGATGTATAAGGTGCTTAAGAAAACGCGTGACGAACGTGGTGCGATTGAATTTGAAACGGTAGAAACTAAGTTTATCTTCAATGCGGATCGTAAGATTGACCGTATTGAGCCAGTAATCCGTAACGATGCACACAAGATCATCGAAGAATGTATGATTCTTGCGAATATCGCATCGGCATCTTACGTAGAAAAAGCGAAAGAGCCTGCTCTATACCGTGTTCACGATACTCCGGGTGAAGAGCGCTTAATGGGCTTCAAGAGTTTCTTAAGTGAACTAGGTTTAACGCTGGAAGGTGGCCTGTCGCCCTCTCCGGTAGATTATGCACAACTGATGCAGCAGATTAACGAACGTGAAGATCGTGAATTAATCCAAACTATGCTGCTGCGCTCAATGAAGCAAGCGGTATACAACGCGGATAACGCGGGTCACTTTGGTCTAGCTCTTAAACGCTATGCTCACTTTACCTCGCCAATTCGTCGTTACCCAGATTTGCTATTGCACCGTGCGATTAAGTACCTTATTGCGAAAGAAGAAGGTCGTAACAGCGAGCGTTGGACGCCAACCGGTGGTTACCACTACACTTTCGATGATATGGACTTCTACGGCGAACAGTGTTCAATGACTGAGCGTCGTGCTGATGATGCTACGCGTGAAGTGAACGACTGGCTGAAGTGTGAGTACATGCAAGACCATGTTGGCGAAGTGATGGATGGCGTGATTGCCAACGTGACTGGCTTCGGTTTCTTTGTGCGTCTAACGGAACTGCACATCGATGGTCTGGTACATATTTCTGCGCTAGCGAATGACTACTACCAATTTGATGCTGTTGGTCAGCGTCTGGTTGGTGAAAGCTCAGGTAATATCTACCGCTTGGGTGATTCGGTTAAAGTGAAGGTTTCTGCGGTTAACTTAGAAACTCGTCAAATCGACTTTGATTTAGAAGACACCGATCGTCAGCCGCGTGGTAAAGGTAAAACAGCCAAGAAGCGTGCTGCTGAAGCGATGAAAAAGGCGAAAAGCAAGAAGCGTTCAGCGGTGAAGAGCAATAAGCCGGGTGTACCTGCAACGCCTTTAGTTGAACCAACTAAGCGACCTGATGGAAGTAGCGAAAGTTCAGCTAAGAAGAAAAAGCCAGCGAATAAAACTGGTGCTGCTAAAGCTCGAGCTAAGAAAAAGCGTACCGCAAGTCGTAAGCCAAAGGCTGATAAGTCTTAAGGTTAATAAGTCTTAAGCTTAATAAGGCGCTTTGCTAATTAGGTTTAGCACAGCGCTAGTTTAATGTGACATGGCTTTAACGCGAAAAGACTTTAATGCGAGAGTATCAGGCGCAAGACGCATACTC
The DNA here is from genome assembly GCF_041439075.1 of Vibrio sp. FF145. Lineage (NCBI taxonomy): Bacteria > Pseudomonadati > Pseudomonadota > Gammaproteobacteria > Vibrionales > Vibrionaceae > Vibrio > Vibrio sp. FF145. Next base: position 19,041 of record NZ_JBGONH010000052.1, on the reverse strand, counting down.
TCGAAATAAACAACACAGGGGTGGGTGCATCGGGTTTGATGTCTCATTCATCTCTGAGCAATAAGAGTAACCAGAGACAATGAGTAACGAATTTATTTACGGTATTCACGCGGTGAAAGCCGTACTAGAAAAAGATCCAGCGCGCTTTATTGAAGCGTATGTACTGAAAGGGCGTCAAGACGATCGCCTGCTTCCATTACTGAATCAATTGCAGCAATTTGGCGTATCGATTCAACAAATGGGTCGTAAGCCGCTTGATGAAAAAGCACAAGGTGCGAATCACCAAGGTCTTATTGCTAAGGTGAAGCCTGCTAAGCAGCTTAATGAAACTCACCTAGACGATATCCTAGCGCAGCACGAACAGCCTCTGCTGTTGGTTCTAGACGGCGTAACAGACCCTCACAACCTAGGTGCTTGTCTGCGTAATGCGGATGCCGCGGGTGTTGCTGCTGTTATCGTACCGAAAGACCGCTCTTCGCCGCTAACGGCAACGGTAAGCAAGGTAGCGTGTGGTGCGGCTGAAACCGTTCCTCTAGTACGTGTAACCAATCTCGCTCGTACAATGCGTGCTCTGCAAGAGCAGGGTGTATGGTTTGTGGGTACCGCAGGTGAAGCAACGCATGATATCTACCAAGCGAAGTTAACAGGCCCTCTTGCTGTGGTTATGGGTGCTGAAGGTGACGGTATGCGTCGTCTAACGCGTGAAACCTGTGATGATCTGATTAAGATCCCAATGGCTGGTAGCGTGTCGAGCCTGAACGTTTCAGTGGCATCGGGCATCTGTCTGTTCGAAGCGGTACGCCAGCGTTTAGCTCAGTAAACCTAGGTTCAGCAACATTTGACTCAGTCACGCTTGGTTTAGTTGTGTGCCTCTATGTTGTTTAGAGGTACTTGCTATATAAAGAGTTAAACGACTTTAAGTCTATGAATTTATTAACGCTCGCCTCTTGTTGGTGAGCGTTTCTTTTTAGGCTGCAGTAGCAGAACTCATTGGTTTATCAGATGGCTAGATGGCGAAAGAAAAACTGTTTCATTATTAGCCAAATACCGCTTGCCAATACCGGGTTCTTTCTATAATATTTGCCGTCCTTAAAACTCGGTCATTTTTCTTTAGTTCCTTGCTTCCCTTGGACGACCGAGCCTTTCGTGGAAGCTAATAATCCGTAAGGAGCAACCAAATGCGTCATTATGAAATCGTATTCATGGTTCACCCTGATCAAAGCGAGCAAGTTGCTGGCATGATCGAGCGTTACACTGGTTCAATCACTGAAGCTGGTGGTACTATCCACCGTCTAGAAGACTGGGGCCGCCGTCAAATGGCTTACCCAATCAACAAACTTCACAAAGCTCACTACGTTCTTATGAACGTTGAAGCTGGCCAAGAAGTGATGGACGAGCTAGAAACTGCTTTCCGTTTTAACGATGCAGTTCTACGTAACATGATCATGCGCACTAAAGGCGCTGTGACTGAGCAATCTATCATGCTTAAGCAAAAAGAAGAGCGTGCAGAGCGTGCTCCTCGTCGTGATGACCGTGAAGAACGTGCACCACGTCGTGAAGAAGAAGCTAAGCCAGAAGCTGCTGCTGAGTAATTCTTTTTTGGCCTTTTAGGTCATTAAATTTTATTCAACTCGTTTAGGTATTCTCACTACAAGCATTTGCTTAGACTTATTTATAAGTTCGTGTGAGTACCGCATTATTAAATTTAGATCAGGAGATAGCCCATGGCTCGTTTCTTCCGTCGTCGTAAATTCTGCCGTTTTACTGCAGAAGGCGTACAAGAGATTGACTACAAAGACGTAGCAACTCTAAAAAACTACATCACTGAAGCTGGTAAAATTGTACCTAGCCGTATCACTGGTACAAGTGCTAAATACCAACGTCAGCTAGCTCGCGCTATCAAGCGTTCTCGTTACCTAGCACTACTACCGTACACTGACAAGCATCAGTAATCGGTAATAGTTAATAATAGTTTAAGAGGACTAAGATAATGCAAGTTATTCTACTTGATAAGATCGGTAACCTAGGTGGCCTTGGCGACCAAGTAAACGTTAAATCTGGTTACGCTCGTAACTTCCTTATCCCACAGGGTAAAGCAGTTATGGCAACTAAAGACAACGTTGCTATGTTCGAAACTCGTCGTGCAGAACTAGAAGCTAAAGTTGCTGAGCAACTAGCTGCTTCAGAAGCTCGCGCTGAGAGCGTTAACACTCTAGAAGGCGTTACAATCGCTTCTAAAGCTGGTGACGAAGGTAAACTATTCGGTTCTATCGGTACTCGTGACATCGCTGACGCTATTACAGCGGCAGGTGTTGCAGTAGCTAAGAGCGAAGTACGCCTACCTGAAGGCGCTCTACGTAACATCGGCGAATTCGAAGTAAGCATCCAACTTCACTCTGAAGTTTTTGCTACTGCGAAAATCGCTATCGTTGCAGCTGAGTAATTTCAGTACCAAGACGAATTCTTTCTTTTGAAAGTTTTAAACACCAGCTTCGGCTGGTGTTTTTTTATGTCTACAATATGAGTTTTAAGCTTTTTGGAACAGCGACTATTGCAGGAGTAGAAAGCACTAGAGAGGAGGGGCTTACTTAGTAAAAAACGAGGGTGTTCTTTATCGATACACCGTTATACCCGCTCTCAAATTTAGAATTGAAAAAGTAGATTTACAGACAGTACGGAATCTTCTTTGTTCAACCCTTCAGGTACCTTGTCGTGGTACTGTCGAGAGTGAGCAATTTTTAGTGCGATATTGTCGGTAATATCGTTGATGGCTTCTAGTTCAGTATCAAATTTTAGGTTGCTGTGGCCAGACACCAACGTCACATCGGCTTTGAGCTTCAAATTTTTCAATACCTGCCATGATGTATTTACATTGCCACGGAAAATCGCTTCTTCAACGATCTCTGGGAAGATGATGTCATCATCGTCTATTTCATCAAGGTTCGGTTCTTGGTAACGAAAACCCGGGCCCACTTCGACCTCCAACACAAACTCTTCTGTATTCGAAAACTGATAACCTAGACCGCTAGAAACGGTGTAGTCCTTAAAATAAGCACTGTATCGTGAATCGACCCCTTTAAAGCTGCCATAGAGGTAGGTTTTCGGACTTAACTTGTAGTCACTCTGAGCAGAATATGTCGATTGCCTTTTATCTTCTTCGCCATCTTTGTAGAGATTGTAGTATTTCCATTCGCCACTGGTTCTATGACGGCCAGCCGTGTACTCACCGTTCAGGCGTGCATTCAGCGATCGAGAATCAGAATTACCAGTATGCGACTGATATCCAAATTCGACTTCAGTATTCAGTGGGTTCGGCAGTTCTGTGTCACTCGAATCACTCGGTGCGATATCCATATCTTTTTCAGGTGTCGGTGCAACGACGATCGGCTCAGCAGCAGGTTCTGGTACCACTATCGAGTCGAGGATTGCATCAACAGAGGCTTTAGCATCATCCGCTAAGGCCGACGGAGTGCTCAGGAGACCGATGCTTAGAAGACCAGTGTTCAGAGCCAATAATTTGGACACGCATACCTCAGTTATACAGTGAATGAATGGAAGGATCGTAATGCTACCTTTGGTTAATTCCGTCAGCAATAGGTAAATTCTTGCTGAAGAATAAAACAAACTCATAGGATCGGATTACAAACGGATGTTCTTGGGTATAATGAACGATCATTATTAGTTATTGAGTGTAGTCATAGTGGATACCAAAAGTCAGAAATCAGCCAACGATCAGGTGGACGCCATCAAGGTCCCGCCACATTCATTAGAAGCTGAGCAATCTGTTATTGGCGGTTTGTTATTGGATAACGAACGCTGGGATACGGTGGCCGAAAAGGTTGTGGCCAAAGACTTTTATAGCCGTCCTCACCGTCTGATCTTTGAAGCGGTAAAGGATATCCTTGAAGAAAGCTCTCCTCTGGATCTTATTACACTCTCTGAACATTTAGAGCTGCGTGAGCAACTTGAAGAAGTGGGTGGCTTTGCTTACCTTGCTGACCTAGCGAAAAATACGCCAAGTGCGGCAAACATCAATGCCTATGCAGATATCGTGGCACAACGTGCATTGGTGCGTAGCCTGATTGGTGTGGCAAATGAAATTGCGGATTCTGGTTATGACCCTCAAGGTCGTACATCGGAAGAACTTGTTGATCTTGCTGAGAGTAAAGTTTTCGCGATTGCCGAAGGCCGAGCAAGTGAAAATGAAGGTCCACAAAACGTTGATAGCATTCTAGAGAAGACGCTAGAACGTATCGAAATCTTATATAAATCGCCACAAGATGGTGTGACTGGTGTCGATACTGGCTTTAACGACCTCAATAAGAAGACAGCAGGCCTTCAGGGTTCTGACTTAATCATTGTTGCTGCGCGTCCATCGATGGGTAAAACCACGTTTGCGATGAACCTATGTGAAAACGCAGCGATGAAGCAAGACAAGCCAGTGTTAATCTTCTCGCTAGAGATGCCAGCTGAACAGCTGATGATGCGTATGCTTGCATCACTTTCTCGCGTAGACCAAACCAAGATTCGTACCGGTCAGTTAGACGATGAAGATTGGGCTCGTATCTCGTCGAGTATGGGTATTCTGATGGATAAGAAGAATATGTATATCGATGACAGCTCGGGTCTAACGCCAACAGAAGTACGTTCTCGAGCTCGACGAATTGCTCGTGAGCATGATGGTATCTCTATGATCATGATAGATTACCTTCAATTAATGCGTGTACCTTCGTTATCTGATAACCGTACTCTAGAGATCGCCGAGATTTCTCGCTCATTGAAAGCACTAGCAAAAGAGCTCAACGTACCAGTTGTGGCACTTTCTCAGCTTAACCGTTCCCTAGAGCAACGTGCTGACAAGCGCCCAGTTAACTCGGATTTGCGTGAATCAGGTTCGATCGAGCAAGATGCCGACTTAATCATGTTTATCTATCGCGATGAGGTTTATAACCCAGATAGTTCATTGAAAGGCATCGCTGAAATCATCCTTGGTAAGCAACGTAACGGTCCGATCGGTTCGGTTCGTCTTACGTTCCAAGGTCAACACTCCCGATTTGATAACTATGCAGGTCCTGCATTTGATGATGAGTAATCACTAATGACTTACATGAAAGCAGCGACGGCGAGTATTGACTTAAACGCGCTTGAACATAACCTGAACCAGATAAAGTCGAAGGCTCCTCATTGCAAGGTAATGTCTGTTGTGAAAGCCAATGGCTACGGACATGGCTTACTGCATATTGCCAAGCATTCAAAAAGCTCTGATGCTTTTGGTGTGGCGCGTATTGAAGAAGCATTACAGCTTCGTGCTGGTGGCATTGTTAAACCTATTTTGTTGCTAGAAGGGTTTTATTCTTCGGGCGATTTGCCAATCTTAGTGACCAATAACATCCAAACAGTAGTGCATTGCGAAGAGCAATTAAGCGCGCTAGAGAATGCAGAGTTGGAAACACCTGTTGTGGTTTGGCTAAAAGTCGACAGTGGTATGCATCGCCTAGGTGCTCGTCCTGAGCAATACCAAAACTTTGTTGAGCGCTTACATCAATGTGCGAATGTCGCTAAACCTCTGCGCTACATGAGCCACTTCGGTTGTGCTGATGAACTTGATAGAGCAACCACCGTTGAACAGACCGAGCTTTTCTTATCGCTCACCGACGGTTGTGAAGGTGAGCGTTCACTTGCTGCTTCTGCGGGTCTATTAGCTTGGCCAGACAGCCACCTTGACTGGGTTCGCCCGGGAATTATCTCTTACGGTGTTTCTCCTTTTGCTGATAAATCAGCGCAAGACCTCGGCTTTTATCCTGTAATGACTTTGACCTCGCACCTGATAGCCGTTCGTGATGTTAAAGCGGGTGAAAGTGTGGGTTATGGCGGTAACTGGACCAGTGAGCGAGATACCAAGGTTGGCGTGATCGCGATAGGTTATGGTGATGGTTATCCTCGCACTGCTCCTAACGGCACTCCAGTGTTCGTTAACGGCCGAAAAGTACCGATCGCCGGACGTGTATCAATGGACATGCTAACGGTTGACCTTGGCCCTGATGCGGCAGATAAAGTCGGTGATGAAGCAACATTATGGGGTAAAGATTTACCTTCAGAAGAAGTCGCAGAACATATTGGCACTATCGCTTACGAGCTGGTCACTAAGCTGACTTCGCGTGTTGCGATGGAGTATGTGAAGTAGCTAATGTGAAGTAACTAATGCGAAGTAACTATGGATCCTATAAGTAAATGATGTTCATACGAACGACTCGACACTGGTTAATGTCTGCAATGGCATTACTTGGTGTCAGCTTGTCTTCTCCCGTTGTGAGTGAAGAAAAAGATTCAGCCTTTGTTCCTTTCTATTTTAGTACTGAAACCATGGGTAATACCTTCGGGGTTGCTGGTGTCGCAAAGGGTGTTTGGCAACCTCAAGCTGCTCTGTTTGGCATGGCGCTTTATTCAGATAAAGACAGCTACGTCGGTTTCTTATCAGCCTTTAACTTCGCACTGTCTGAGAACGTGTTGTTCAGTACTCAGATGTACCAAGCTCTCTTTAACGAAAACCCGTATTACATTGGCTCTCAAGGCGATAACGATTCATCCATTGATGATAAAACCATTGCCGACGGCTTAGAAGAAAACTATCAGGTTGAGTTTAAGTATCTGCTGCCTTGGGGCAATGTTGCAGAGCATGGCTTGCTAGGGGCTTTCCAACCTATCAAAGATGTGAGCTTTGCTTCCCCATTAGAGTCTGGTGTCAGTTCGATTGTCTTTACGCCTTTCTATACGGCTCGTGAGCTAGAAGGCTTAAACAATAGCGAACAGGCGACAGGTTTTAGTTTGGCGTTTGATTGGGATAACCGTGATAGCACACGCAACCCAACCAAGGGGTCTCATACCAATCTTGAGTTTACTACCGGCGCTGAAAGTTGGTCTAACGATGACTTATGGCTGAAGTGGACATTCCAAAACAGTCAGTATTTTGCATTGGGTCCTTTGGGGAACTTGTTCGACCAACAAGTCGTGGCATTTGATGTCTATACCGCTGACACACCTACGTGGGGCAACTGTTCAGGGCAAGATTGTGCTCGTCCACCCGAAACAGAACAAGCTCGACTCGGTGGCTTATATCGCTTAAGAGGTTATACCGGAGGCCGTTACCACGGTCGTTCTGCTATTCACTACTCTGCGGAATATCGAGTGCTTCCTGATTGGCAACCACTGGGCGATATCCCACTGATTAACTACTACGATTTACCTTGGTGGCAGTGGGTGGCGTTTGCTGAAGTCGGGCGTGTTGCTGATGAGTACGATATCAAAACACTGCACACAGACATGAAATGGAGCCTAGGCGGCGCAGTTCGTTTCCAGGTCGAAGGCATTGTTGTACGTGCTGAATTAGCGCGAGGCGGTGATGAAGGGACCTTTAGGGTTATGATAAACCAGCCTTTCTAATTCTGGTTTTACCAACTCGACTCTCTTATATTTTTAAAGGGTGACACATAACTGTGTCACCCTTTTTTGTTTTCTACCATTATGTTTGTTAAGCGGTATTTCACTGTTGATGACTTAACGTTACTCACCTTGAATGGTCGCAATAACGGTACGGCTTCCACCACAATCTCGGTGTTCACCTAAGTAAATGCCCTGCCATGTCCCCAAAGCTAAACGACCATTGGTAATCGGAATTGTCACACTGGTGCCTAGTGTCGATGCTTTAATGTGAGCGGGCATATCATCATCACCTTCGTAGGTGTGCTTGTAGTAGGGGGCTCGTTCGGGCACAAACTTATTAAAGTGTGATTCCATATCGGTGCGGACGGTCGGGTCTGCGTTCTCATTTAGCGTAAGGCTAGCAGAAGTATGCTGAATGAATAGATGTAATAAACCAACAGACAGTGAATGGATATCGGATATCTGTTGTTCAATTTCATCAGTGATGAGATGAAATCCACGTTTTTGTGCGTGTAGGTGTATCGTCTTCTGAATCCACATACGCCATCCTCTATAATGTATTTGGAAAAAAAGTGGTTTAACGCTATCTTTTGAACTTGAATTTATCAGCTTTCGCTCACATTTAATGATGTGAGCGCTAGAGTCAGTACCGATTCTGCTATCAGGAAATCTAATTCTGATTTATCTCAAGGTACCGCTCTTCATATGCGGCATAATACGTCGTGAAAAAAAATTACAAAGAATCTTTCAGTGGTGATGCGATTTGGTCATCATAGAAAAATATAAACTTTCGCCTAATCGGGGGTTCTATTCATCACTTTGGTGACGTCTAGAATAAAACCTACAGTAACATCGGGATAGATACCATGTTGAAAAATATCAACCCAACGCAAACACAAGCGTGGAAAGCTCTAACTGCACATTTTGAGTCTGCTCAAGATATGAATATGAAAGAGCTATTTGCTCAAGATGCAAAGCGTTTCGAGAGCTTTTCTACTCGTTTCGGTTCAGACATCTTAGTGGATTACTCTAAGAACCTTATCGACGCTGAAACGATGCAGCACCTATTTGCTCTTGCGAACGAGACTGAAGTTAAGTCTGCAATCGAAGCAATGTTCGGCGGTGATGCAATCAACAAGACTGAAGGTCGTTCAGTTCTTCACACTGCGTTACGTAACCGTAGCGACAAGCCAGTAATGGTTGATGGCAAAGACGTAATGCCAGCAGTGAATGCAGTATTAGCAAAAATGGAACTGTTCACACACCGTATCGTTTCTGGTGAGTGGAAAGGTTACACAGGTAAAGAGATCACTGATGTAGTTAACATCGGTATCGGCGGTTCAGACCTTGGTCCATACATGGTAACTGAAGCACTTACGCCATACAAAACTCGCCTAAACATGCACTTTGTTTCTAACGTAGACGGCACTCACATCGTTGAGACACTTAAGCCTCTTAACCCAGAAACAACACTGTTCCTAGTGGCATCTAAGACATTTACCACTCAAGAAACAATGACGAACGCACACTCTGCGCGTGATTGGTTCTTGGCTGAAGCGGGCGACTCAGCACACGTTGCTAAGCACTTCGCAGCACTATCAACAAACGCGGCTTCAGTTGCTGAGTTTGGTATTGATACTGACAACATGTTCGAATTCTGGGATTGGGTAGGCGGTCGTTACTCACTATGGTCAGCGATCGGTCTTTCTATCTCACTATCTATCGGCTTCGATAACTTCGCTGAGCTACTCGATGGCGCACATGAGATGGATAACCACTTTGCTTCAACGGAATTTGAAAGCAACATTCCAGTGATCCTTGCGTTAATTGGTGTTTGGTACAACAACTTCCACGGCGCTGAGTCAGAAGCAATCCTACCTTACGATCAATACATGCACCGTTTTGCTGCTTACTTCCAGCAAGGTAACATGGAATCTAACGGTAAATTCGTTGACCGTGAAGGTAACCCAGTAGAATACCAAACAGGCCCTATCATCTGGGGTGAACCTGGTACAAACGGTCAGCACGCGTTCTACCAACTGATTCACCAAGGCACTAAGCTGATCCCATCAGACTTTATTGCTCCGGCTATCAGCCACAACCCAGCATCTGATCACCACCAGAAGCTAATGTCTAACTTCTTTGCTCAAACTGAAGCGCTAGCTTTCGGTAAGACAAAAGAGACAGTAGAAGCTGAATTCCTAGCAGCAGGCAAAACAGCTGAAGAAGTTGCTGAGCTAGTACCTTTCAAAGTATTTGAAGGTAACCGCCCAACGAACTCTATTCTTGTTAAGCAAATCAACCCTCGCTCTTTAGGTAACCTAATCGCGATGTACGAGCACAAGATCTTCGTTCAAGGTGTTATCTGGAACATCTTCAGCTTCGACCAATGGGGCGTAGAACTTGGTAAGCAGCTAGCAAACCAAATTCTTCCAGAGCTTGCAGACGATGCTCAAGTAACGTCTCACGACAGCTCTACTAACGGTCTAATCAACGCATTTAAAGCGCTGAAAGCTTAAGACTGTTTAAGTAACACCAAGTAATAACTGTAAACGCCAACCTTTCGGTTGGCGTTTTTTATGTCCGTTGATTTTACGGCAATAAAAAAGGCTGACGTATGTACGTCAGCCTTTCGCTTTTTATTTACTCGATTGTCTCTATTCGAAACAGATCTCGATGAAAGCATTACCCCACTGAGATGAGAAAGGCATGATGATGATTGCGCCTTCACACTTGTGACGAATAGTATGGCCTTTACCTGAAACCACGATTGGCGTTGCCATATCGAAGTCAAAGCCGCTTTCTGCAAGAATACGCTTTGCGCCACCGGTTACCATGTTAGTGATTTCACCCACCATGTCGGTCACTTCTTCGTTCAAACCGTTTGGTCGTTCACCTAGCATGTTTTCCATGATTTCTAGAGCAAGCCCTTCATCAAAGGTGATCGACATTGAGCCACGAGACTGTGTACCAACCATACCAATTAGGCCGGACACATCACCACGAGCGATTTCATCTTTCTTCACTCTTGGTTTCTGAGGCTTTAATTCTAGAGATGCCATCGTTTTTAGTACGTTCATCAAAGAAGCTAAAAACGGGTTTACAAATTCAGCGCGCATAATGTTCTTCTATAATCTTATTCTTTCATTTCGGAGGAGCAAGTTTGGCAAATGCCATGTGATTCAATGACATGGTTGGTCAACTTGAATCCATGCTGCTCGGCGTTACTCGCGAGTAGGGCGACAAGCGCATCGTCTTGTAATTCTATCACAGTGCCACATTTATCGCAGATCAGTAATTGGGAAAAATGCGTGTTGGCATTGCAAGAGCAGCAGCATATAAAGCTATTCGTTGACTCAACTCGGTGAATGAACCCTTGCTCTAACAAAAAATCCAAAGCGCGATAAACTGTAGGAGGCTTGGCTTGCGGTTCACTGACTTTCAATTGCTCTAATAATTCATAAGCACTGGAGGCTTTTTTATTAGATAGGATAAGCTCAAACACTCGCTTTCTTTGGGGTGTTAGCCTAACACCTCGCGATACGCATATCCCTTCAACTTGCTCTATTAATGTGTGGTCCAAATTTTTCACCGTTCAATCAAACATCCCCATTCAGCCCCTATTGCTAGGTAACCTTGTTTGAGGAGACATTGATTTTATTAAAGTCAGGTACAGAGCGTATTGTGACCTACGACTTTGAATAAGACAAGGTAACTCAAAACGACAGTGTGACTCAAGGCATAACTGATTAATCAAGCTGAATTAGAGATCTGGTGAATGAGTTTATATAAAAAATGTGCTGTAAAGTTCATATAGCACAAATAAGTCATAGCATTTACAATAGTCGGTCTTGCTTTTGCTGGGTATTCCAGCATATTTTTTTGATTCGCTACTAGGTTACTTTGCCATGACTCATTCATGTAAGTTGTCTGTCGCTCCAATGTTGGATTGGACTGACCGCCACTGTCGTTACTTTCACCGTTTGCTCTCTCAGCAGACGCTTCTGTACACGGAAATGGTCACAACTGGTGCGATCTTACATGGCAAGGGCGACTTTCTAGAATATAACGAGCAAGAACACCCATTAGCACTTCAACTTGGTGGTTCAAACCCGGTTGATTTGGCGGCTTGTGCCAAGCTTGCTGGTGAGCGTGGCTATGATGAAGTGAACCTCAATGTAGGTTGCCCTTCAGACCGAGTTCAGAATGGTCGCTTTGGTGCTTGCTTAATGGCTGAGCCTGAACTGGTGGCAGATTGTGTGTCAGCGATGAAAGAAGTCACGGATATTCCAATTACGGTAAAAACGCGTATTGGTATCGACGACCAAGATTCTTACGAGTTTCTGACTAAGTTTGTTTCTACTGTTTCTGAAAAGGGCGGTTGTGAGCAATTTACTATCCATGCGCGTAAAGCGTGGTTGAGTGGCCTTAGCCCGAAAGAGAACCGTGAGATCCCACCGCTAGATTACGATCGTGCGTACCAAATCAAGAAAGACTTCTCTGATCTAGTGATTGCGGTAAATGGTGGCATCACTACATTAGAACAAACTAAAGAGCACTTGCAGCACCTTGATGGTGTGATGATCGGTCGTGAGGCATACCATAGCCCGTTTATCTTGGCTGAAGTTGATCAGCAGATCTTCGGTTTAGACACGCCAATCAAGAAGCGTTCACAAGTGGTTGAAGAGATGTACCCGTACATTGAGCGTCAGCTTTCGAATGGAGCGAGCCTTGGTCATATCTCTCGTCATATGCTTGGTTTGTTCCAAAGTATGCCGGGCGCAAGACAATGGCGTCGTTACATCAGTGAGAATGCACATAAGAAAGGCGCGGGCATTGAGGTGATTCAGACGGCATTAGCTAAGATCCCTAAAGAGCTAAACGTATAGATACCCTCAAGGTTAAAGCAAAAGCCAAGAACTAAAAGTTAAAAGCTTAAAGAACAAGGCTAAATTCGCCATTAGAGGCTAAATTTACCATTGTGAGTTTCCGAAAAGCCACGCATGAAGATGTGTGGCTTTTTATTTGCCTGGTAAATCAATGGTTTATTACTGTGGCTAACTTGGTATGGAAGCTGCAATGTTAGAAAGTAGGAAAGATAGGTCATGAACTCATTAGGGAGACCATTATGTTTGAATTAATCTTTGTTCTTATTTTCGTCGCAACTTTACTCGTTACTGGTATTACGTTTATGACGGTACTAGCGGCAACCGGAATCGCGTTAGCGGTCATGCTGGTCTTAGGTATGATGGGGGTTGTGTTTAAACTGCTGCCTTGGCTGATCGTGATTGCAGTGGGTGTGTGGTTTTTCAAAAACTATGTACACAGCTCTAACCAAAGACGTTATTAAGGTCATCGTGTCGTCAAATCTTTACTCGTCAGCGGTTTATCGTTTTAGAATTTAAGATGTGTGGTAGAATTTTCCCCAATAATCTATGAATGTGCATACAATTAGCACAACGATATGGAATTGGAGCTATCTCAAATGAATAAAATGCCATTAATTGCTTTAGTGGGAATGCTTTCTTTAAGCTCGGCTGTGTCCGCTGAAGAAGAGTTTTCTTACACGACTAAGATCGGTGCTGATATGTGGTGGGGAAGTACAAAGCTGAATGAAGCTAGGTCGAGTGACTCAAACTCACCTTCGTTGTATTTCGCATTTGAGCATAATGCCCCTAAGCTACCAAATGCGAGTTTCCGCTACTCTACTGTTGATACAACATTGTTAGCGTTTGATAAGTATGACTACACGTTCTACTACACAATGTTGGATCACAAGTTGATGAACTTCGATGCGGGTGTGACATTTACTCAGTATGCAAACTCACATTACAAAGATCCGTACAGTTCGAAAACGACAAGTTTTGATGAGTTTACTTGGAGCTTCTACGGTAACGCAGAAATCAATGTCCCTAATACTCACCTTGATATCATTGGTACGATGGAATTTGGTGATAGCAACGGTATTAAGAGTACCGATTTGATGGCGGGTGTTCAGTACCGTATTCCAGTGGCAGATACTGAAATAGCACTTCGTGGTGGCTATCGTGTGATCGACCTTGATTCGGACAAATTTTTCTCTTCAGAGTTGAATAAACCTCTTGAGACGGACAAAGAACCTGATCCTTTGGATGACCCAAAGCCAGGGCCACCTAAATCGTTTGTTATGGTTGATGGTTGGTTTGCTGGCGTAGAAGTACGCTTTTAGGCAATTAAAACGAATCTAGAACGAAATTTAAGAACGTCACTTTATTAAGTGGCGTTTTTTTATATCTATTGGTTATACCCAAGCATCTTGAAGTTACTTGGGTATATACTTTTCTGGAATTAGTTAGCACATTCATCACTTTCGACCATCCTTAATACAGAGACCTAATTAGCGTCTATTCTTATAAGGTCTATGTTGTGAGGTCAAAGCAAGGGATGGAATATGACACTCAATGAATTACGAAATTTATATCGAGAAAATCTGTTGGTTGAAGCGATCATAGAGCCCTCAATTCAAGAGGGGTCTTGGGTTGTGGAGTTTCGCCATATGGGAGGCGGCTTTGTTTTGCTTACTGATGTTCATGGTGAAGAGTGTCATTACGCGGATTTAGACCTAGCATCTAAGTCGGCAATGGCGGTTGGCTTTCAACAAGTGCGTATTGAAAACCAGTAACTCAATTGACGTTTCAATCGGTTTTTACTTCCAAAAAGTTATAAAACATACTTTTCTATTCTTTCTTGTTATTAAAAGGAGTGGTTAATCTATCGTCACGCAATGATTAGGGATGTCGTGACCATGTCTTTAAATAAGAAAGAGTCTTCACAAAATAATAATGCACAGTCTGGGGCTAATGAGTTACCTGGGCTAGCAGCACCACTTAATGACCAACAATTGGGTCATCTTCAGCAAACTGTTTCTGAATTATCTTCTCAACAACTGGCATGGGTCAGTGGTTACCTTTGGGGTGTGAGCCAAACTCAGCCTGTGGGTGCCGCCGCGCCAATCGCTCAAGCAGCCGCTGCAGTAGCCGCAAAACCTGCGGGTAAGCTCAGCATTATCTTCGCATCCCAAACCGGTAATGCGAAAGGTGTCGCCGAATCGCTTGAGGCAGAAGCGAAAGCATTAGGGATTGCTGTCGAGCTTTTCGATGCTAGTGATTATAAAGGTAAGAACCTAGCCAAAGAGACACACGTCATTTTTGTAGCTTCAACCAATGGTGAGGGCGAAGCCCCTGATAACGCTATTGAGTTGCATGAATTCCTTCAATCGAAGAAAGCGCCAAAATTATCAAACCTACAATACGGTGTCATCGGTTTAGGTGACTCAAGCTATGAGTTCTTCTGCCAAACGGCTAAAGACTTCGATAACTTCCTCGCTAAGCTTGGTGCTAAATCGTTTGTCGACCGTCTTGATTGTGATGTTGATTACGAAGAGTCAGCAACGCAGTGGCGCGCTAAAGCATTAGAGCAAGTAAAAGAGACGCTATCGACAGGCACTGAAGCCGATGTAGTTCAGTTGCCCGTCGGTCAAGCGGCTGCCGGTCATTCGCAATACACCAAACAAAATCCATACACAGCGACACTATTAACGAGCCAAAAGATCACCGGTCGTGATTCGGGCAAAGATGTTCGTCATATCGAGATTGATCTTGATGAGTCGGGTATTACTTACCAACCGGGTGATGCGCTAGGCGTATGGTTTGAAAACAGTTCCGAACTCGCAAATCAGATTCTTTCTAAGGTTGGGCTGTCTGGTATCGAAAGTGTCGATGTCGATGGTGACAACTTGTCTGTGCATAGCGCACTTGTCAGCAAATTTGAGATTACCTCTTCAAACCCTCAGCTTGTGACTAAGTTTGCTGAGCTTTCGGGCAGCAAGAAGTTAATCAAGCTGGTGGAAGATAAAGACAAGCTTCGTGAATACGCGGGTAATACTCAAGTTGTCGATGTTTTAGCTGAGAAGAAAACTAAGCTATCGGCTGATGAATTGATTGGCCTACTACGTAAGTTAACTCCACGTCTCTACTCTATTGCGTCAAGCCAAGCAGAAGTAGATGAAGAAGTTCACTTGACGGTTGGTCTTGTTGAATACCAAAAGGGCGATGAATCTCGTCTGGGTGGCGCTTCAAGTTTCTTAGCTCAACGCCTTGAAGAAGGTGGTGAAGTGAAGGTGTTTGTAGAGAACAACAATAACTTCAAACTGCCGCAAGACGACAACACACCAATCATCATGGTTGGCCCGGGTACAGGTATCGCACCTTTCCGTAGTTTTGTTCAAGAGCGTGAAAACAATGACGCTGAAGGTAAAAGCTGGTTGTTCTTTGGTGACCGTACCTTTACTCAAGATTTCTTATATCAAGTTGAATGGCAGAGGTATCTTAAATCTGGTGCATTAACCAAGCTTGATGTTGCGTTTAGTCGTGATCAAAAAGAAAAGGTTTATGTTCAAGACCGATTAATTGAGCAGGCAGAGCAGGTTTGGCAATGGCTTCAAGAGGGCGCGTACCTCTATGTATGTGGCGATGCAACTCGAATGGCAAAAGATGTCCATGAAGCGTTAGTTACGATAGCGGAAAAACATGGCAATCAGAGCCGCGAACAAGCTGAACAATATATTAATGATTTACGTAAAGCGAAACGTTACCAAAGGGATGTGTACTAATGAGCAAGCAAGTAATAGAGCAAGAAGTGCTAGGTCAAGTACTGGGACCTTTGGCTGACAATGAACGTCTGAAGCGTGAAAGTAAAAACCTTCGCGGTACGATTGAACAAGATCTTCAAGATCGTATCACTGGTGGTTTTGCCGCAGATAACTTTCAACTGATCCGTTTCCACGGTATGTATCAACAAGATGACCGTGATATTCGTAATGAACGTACCAAGCAAAAGCTAGAACCTTTACATAACGTAATGCTTCGTGCGCGTATGCCAGGCGGCATCATCACTCCTAAGCAGTGGTTAGCGATTGATAAATTCGCAGATGAAAGCACCTCTTATGGTTCTATCCGTCTTACAACTCGTCAAACTTTCCAGTTCCATGGTGTGTTGAAGCCGAACATTAAGTTAATGCACCAAACACTAAACAGTATTGGTATTGATTCAATCGCTACTGCGGGTGACGTAAACCGAAATGTTTTGTGTACCACAAACCCGGTTGAGTCCGAGCTGCACCAAGAAGCTTATGAGTGGGCGAAAAAGATCAGTGAACACCTATTACCTAAGACACGTGCTTATGCTGAGATCTGGTTAGATGGTGAAAAGCTCGCAACAACAGATGAAGAACCTATCTTAGGTAGTAATTACTTACCGCGTAAGTTCAAGACGACGGTTGTAATTCCTCCGCAAAATGACGTAGATGTTCATGCTAACGATCTTAACTTTATCGCGATTGCTAAAGACGGAAAGCTGGTGGGCTTTAACGTATTAGTGGGCGGTGGTCTTGCAATGACGCACGGCGATACTTCTACTTATGCACGTAAAGCTGACGACTTTGGTTTTGTGCCATTAGAGAAAACGTTAGATGTAGCAGCTGCGGTGGTAACGACTCAGCGTGATTGGGGTAACCGTTCGAACCGTAAGAACGCAAAAACCAAATACACACTAGACCGTGTTGGTATTGATGTATTCAAAGCAGAAGTAGAAAAACGTGCAGGCGTTGAGTTTTCTGAAAGTCGTCCTTATGAGTTTACTGGCCGTGGCGATCGTATCGGTTGGGCGGAAGGCATTGATGGTAAGCACCACTTAGCGTTATTCATCGAAAATGGTCGTTTGCTTGATTTCCCAGGGAAAGCGCTGAAAACAGGTGTTGCTGAAATAGCGAAGATCCACAAAGGTGATTTCCGCATGACAGCGAACCAAAATCTCATTGTTGCAGGTGTACCTAAGAGCCAAAAGGCACAAATTGAAAAGCTGGCACGTCAATACGGTCTAATGGATGATGCGGTTTCAGAACAGCGCAAGAACTCAATGGCGTGTGTGGCATTCCCAACATGTCCGTTAGCAATGGCAGAAGCCGAACGTTTTCTTCCTGAGTTTGTAACGGATGTTGAAGACATTCTGAAGAAACACGGGTTACCAGAAGAAGATAATATCATCCTTCGTATCACAGGCTGTCCAAACGGCTGTGGTCGTGCAATGTTGGCTGAACTGGGTTTAGTCGGCAAGGCTCCAGGGCGTTACAACATGCACTTAGGTGGCAACAAAGCCGGAACTCGTATTCCTAAGATGTATAAAGAGAACATCACGTCAGCTCAGATTTTAGAAGAGATTGATTCGCTGGTGGGACGTTGGGCTACGGAACGAACGGGTAATGAAGGGTTCGGTGATTTTACAATCCGAGCTGGCATCATCGAAGAGGTGATCATTTCAAAGAGGGATCTGCATGCATAATTCTGTCGCTTCAAAATTGAAGTTAGCAGAGCTACTCGCATTGACTAAGACGGAGCAGATACTTCGTCTTGGACAAATTAATGCTGAGTTAGAACAGCTAACTGCATTAGAAAGAGTGAAGTGGGCTCTAGAAAACTTAGAAGGAACACATGTGGTCTCTTCTAGTTTCGGAATCCAAGCAGCATTGATGCTGCACTTAGTGACTCAAGCCAAACCCGATATTCCAGTTATTCTGACAGACACCGGGTACCTATTCCCAGAAACGTATCGCTTTATAGATGAGTTAAGTCAGAAGTTGACTTTAAACCTTCAAGTCTTTCGCGCACAACAGAGCTCTAATTGGCAAGAAGCGCAATATGGCAAACTTTGGGATCAAGGTATAGAAGGGATAGAGAAGTACAACAAACTTAATAAAGTTGAACCGATGAGAAGAGCGCTGGATGAACTAGAGGCTGGCACTTGGTTTTCAGGGTTGCGAAGAGAGCAATCTCAATCGCGCGCAAACTTGCCGATCTTATCTATCCAAAATGGTGTGTTTAAGTTCTTGCCAGTAATAGATTGGACAAATAAAGATGTTCACTATTACTTGGAAGAGCATGGCCTTAGTTACCACCCACTTCGTGAGCAGGGGTACCTTTCTGTTGGAGATACTCATACGACTAAGAAATGGGAACCCGGTATGACTGAAGAAGAAACCCGGTTCAATGGTCTAAAACGTGAATGTGGTCTCCATGAAGACGATGGAGAGCAATATGGCTCTGGGATTTAGACTCATTGCCATTTAAAAAGCTGCCTCAAGGCAGCTTTTTTAGTTTCTAGGGGATAAAATTAAAGCGATTGTGGATAAGTCTGTGGTTATTATGTAGGTACTTTGTAGTTAAACTTGCATAAATAAGGCTTTGGGTATTTATCCATCATCTAACCGTTATTTTTGCACTTTTTGGTAATAAACACTTGCCAATGTGAGGAGTATCTCTATAATGCCGCCTCACTGACACGGTAGACGCCACAAGGCTTCAGCGAAGAATGTTAGTAAGGCAACTAGCTTTAAGCGATAATTCGCTTCTACTTTTAGAAAGTAGAAATTAATTTTCAAAAGTGTTTGACACTGAGAATTAAAACGCTAGAATGGCCGCCTCTTCCGAAGTGATGTAAGTCACAACGAAGAGAAGCTCTTTAACAATTTAAACCTATCAATCTGTGTGGGCACTCGTTGATGAATAT
>NZ_JBGONH010000051.1:0-38208 GCF_041439075.1 Vibrio sp. FF145 | reverse complement strand
TGGCAACAACAAAGTTGATGGCGCTATCTCATTCTCTGGTGGTCTATCTGGTGAGTTAGGCATGCAGCCAGGTAAGCAAGTAACGGTTGATACTATCGACGTAACGTCTGTTGGTGGTGCTCAAGAATCTGTAGCTGTTATCGATGCGGCACTTAAATATGTAGATAGCCACCGTTCTGAGCTTGGTGCATTCCAAAACCGTTTTGACCACGCAATTAACAACTTAGATAACATCAACGAGAACGTTAATGCATCTAAGAGTCGTATCAAAGATACCGATTTCGCGAAAGAAACGACTAATATGACTAAGTCTCAGATTCTTTCACAGGCTTCAAGTTCAATTCTTGCGCAAGCGAAACAAGCTCCAAACTCAGCACTTAGCCTACTAGGTTAATCGGTTGAAAGGCCACGTTGACTTTAAGCGTTGTTGATCACAAGCGTCAACGTTAGGCTTCCACAAATTAGCTCGTGGTGAGAGATGAGCGCTAAACAGACCCAGCTTCGGCTGGGTTTTTTATTGCCTGTTATTTAGCGAAGGTATATTTGGAAAAGTGGCGTAATGCTGAAAGGAGCAAAAGCGCGATTCCCTATCACGCTCGTCTCTCGCTGTAGAGAATGACGGGATCGGGAAATGATACTTCCATCATCTATTGCATTGAAGCAGCCTTTCGTCATTCCAGAACCGAACAGAGCGAGGTATCAGGAATCTGCTTTTAGGCTTGATTCGGATTAGACATTAGGCTCTTGTTGTGGTCGAAAGATAATAAACGAGATAGCGCTAACTGCCTTTCACATAGGTGAATAACCAGGAATAAGCAATGTGCTCAACATTCGTCATCTCAAAATCGAGCTGAGCGAGATATCAGAGAGCTGTTGTCTGCTTGAAGTCATATCGCATGATCTAACATGTAGGTTCAGCGCCTAGGTTGGCGTTTAACTTGATTTAATAACAAAGTAGGGCGGTTAGTTGGCAATTAAGGAATGGTATTGCTGTGGCTTATTGAGGGGCTGTCTACAATGAGGTGAGAGCGGCAGTCAGAACCGTCGGTTAAGGAACTCGACAAATATAGCAGACACAAAAAACGCCACCCTTAGGTAGCGTTTTAATTAAAGCAGATAAGTAATCGGGATTACTTAGTTACTTTAAGAACTGGAGTTTCGCCAACAGTTACAGAACCAGAAAGCTTGTTCAGCTCCTTGATTTCGTCCATGTTAGAGATAACAACTGGAGTAAGCGTAGATTTTGCTTTCTCTTCTAGAAGTGCAAGGTCGAAAGTGATGATTGTGTCACCAGCTTTAACAGATTGACCTTCTTCAGCTACACGAGTGAAGCCTTCGCCTTTAAGTTCAACAGTATCGATACCGAAGTGAACGAAAAGCTCAATACCGTCGTCAGACTCGATAGAGAATGCGTGGTTAGTTTCGAAGATTTTACCGATAGTACCGTTAACTGGAGCTACCATTTTATCGCCAGCTGGTTTGATAGCAATGCCATCACCAACGATTTTTTCAGCGAAAACTACATCTGGCACGTCTTCGATGTTTACGATTTCACCAGAAAGAGGTGCGATGATTTCGATTGCACCAGCATCAGCGCTGTCATCAGATACAAGCTTTTTCAGTTTGTCAAACAGACCCATTGTGTCATGCTCCTAACGTTTAGTTTTATTCTGTAGAATATACTATACCAATCTAACAAATTAGACGACTATTTTTAGCCGTCTAACTTCATTAAGCTCTTGGTGATTACTGAGTTTTCTCAGCGATGAACTTTTCTACACAAGCTTCAATTTCTGCAGCTGTAGGTAGAGATAGTGCTTCGTCAGCCATAGCTTTAACTTCAGCGAAGTTAGAGTTACGGATTACTTTCTTAACTTTAGGGATAGAGATACCGCTCATAGAGAACTCATCTAGACCCATACCAAGAAGAAGTAGAGTTGCACGCTCATCACCTGCTAGTTCGCCACACATACCTGTCCATTTACCTTCTTTGTGAGAAGCATCGATTACTTGCTTGATAACAAGAAGAACCGCTGGAGATAGTGGGTTGTATAGGTGAGAAATCATTTCGTTACCACGGTCTACCGCAAGAGTATATTGCGTTAGGTCGTTAGTACCGATAGAGAAGAAAGATACTTCTTTCGCTAGGTGGTGTGCGATTGCAGCTGCTGCTGGAGTCTCAACCATTACGCCGATTTCGATTTCTTCATCGAAAGCTAGGCCTTCAGCGCGAAGTTCAACTTTGTACTCTTCGATTGCTTTTTTCAGTTCACGGATCTCTTCAACAGAAATGATCATTGGGAACATGATGCGTAGTTTACCGTGTGCAGATGCACGTAGGATACCACGTAGTTGGTCACGTAGAATTTCACGACGATCCAAGCTGATACGTACTGCACGCCAGCCTAGGAAAGGGTTCATTTCTTGTGGAAGGTCCATGTATGGTAGGTCTTTATCGCCACCGATATCCATAGTACGGATAATCACTGACTCGCCTTCCATTGCTTCCGCTACTTCTTTGTAAGCAACGTATTGCTCTTCTTCAGTAGGAAGTGCAGTACGGTCCATGAATAGGAATTCAGTACGGTACAGACCAACGCCTTCACCGCCGTTACGCAGAATACCGTCACAGTCTTTTACTGTACCGATGTTGCCACAAACTTCTACACGGTGACCGTCTAGAGTTTCAGCATGTAAGTCTTTTAGTTTTGCTAGTTCAACTGCTTCTGCTTCGAAATCAGATTTGATTTTCTTAGCTTCTGCTAATTCAGCGTCAGAAGGGTTGATGATGATCTTGTTGTTCATCGCGTCTAGCACAAGCATGTCGCCGTTTTTAACTTGCTTAGTGATATCGTTAGTACCAACGATAGCTGGAAGCTCAAGTGAACGTGCCATGATTGAAGTATGAGATGTACGACCGCCGATGTCACAAGCAAAACCAAGAACGTAGTCTAGGTTGATTTGTGCCGTTTCAGATGGCGTTAAATCGTAAGCAACTAGGATAACTTCTTCATTGATATCTGCTAGAGATACAATGTTGATGCCTAGTGCATTTTTAACGAAGCGAGTACCGATATCACGGATATCAGTCGCACGTTCTTTTAGGTACTCATCATCAAGCGACTCAAGTGCAACAGCTTGCTCTTCGATCACTGTGTAGATCGCGTTGTCTGCGTGCATTTTGTCTTTCTTGATGAGTGCTAAAATCTCTTCTTCTAGCTCTTCATCTTCAAGCAGCATGATGTGGCCTTCAAAGATTGCTTCTTTTTCTTCGCCAAAAGTTTCAAGTGCTTTTTGCTTTACAACTTCAAGTTGTTGAGAAGATTTGTTACGAGCGTCAAAAAAACGCTGAACTTCTGCTTCAACTTGATCGTCTGAGATAGATTGAGTGTTTAGGACAATTTCATCTTCTTGAAGTAGTAGTGCTTTACCGAAAGCAATACCAGGAGATGCTAGGATGCCTGAAATCATAGCCTTACCTTAGTTGTTCAACTGTAAACGGGAGAATGTGTGACTTTAAGTCGTCGACTAATGTCGCGCTTATTGCTATCTAATTCGAATTGCTATCTATTTCGAACAAAGCCACTTTGCTGTGCAAAATGGCTTTGAAAGAAGGAGACCGTATTAGTGTAGTTGATCCATAAGAGCAACTAGGTGGTCTACAGCTTGCTGAGCTTGA
Organism: Vibrio sp. FF145; assembly: GCF_041439075.1. Taxonomy (NCBI): domain Bacteria; kingdom Pseudomonadati; phylum Pseudomonadota; class Gammaproteobacteria; order Vibrionales; family Vibrionaceae; genus Vibrio; species Vibrio sp. FF145. The sequence continues at coordinate 34,529 of NZ_JBGONH010000051.1, read as the reverse complement.
GGGCCTTCAGCTGAAATAGTAACGTTAGTACCTTTTACTAGGCCTAAAGTTTGTAGTTTGAACAGGCTTTTCGCGCTAGCGCTTTTGCCGTTAGAAGTCACTGTGATGTCAGCGTCGAAAGATTTTGCTTCTTTAACAAACTGTGCAGCTGGACGAGTGTGAAGACCGTTTTCTGCTGTGATTTCTACTTGCTTCTCGTACATTTTATATACCCCAATTAATTTATTTTTTGTAAGTTTGTAACCAGATTTAGCTTAACTGCTTTAGCTCAAATGCGCTAGAGGCTAGTACGCCATGTTCGTGTTAGAACTTAGACTGGTTATAAATTTTTATCCAGCCATGGTCGTCTTTTGTTGAGTACTCATGACTTTCAGAATTTGTTTATTGCTTCTTTTATTTTGAAGCGAAAAATAAAACAGACCCGATATTACCAAAGGTGAGGCAGGGATCAACAAAAAAGCCCCTAAATGGGGCTTTTTTGGACGAAAAATTGATTTGACCACATATTATTGTTGGTTCTCTTTTTCCGTAAAGATACCAGCAAATAGGGCCGTACTAAGGTAACGTTCGCCCGAGCTTGGTAGTACAGTAACGATAGTTTTCCCTGCAAATTCAGGCAGTTCCGAAATTCTGTTTGCTGCTACTACTGCTGCACCAGATGAGATGCCCGCTAGGATACCTTCTTCTTTCATTAGGCGTTGAGCCATCTCAATAGCTTCTTCAGAAGTTACCGACTCTACACGGTCAATAATGTCTAAATCTAGGTTGCCAGGAATGAAACCTGCGCCAATACCTTGGATTTTGTGTGGTGCTGGTTTGATTTCTTCACCTGCAAGTGCCTGTGCAATCACTGGAGATTCTGCTGGTTCAACAGCTACAGAAGTGATGGCTTTGCCTTTTTCACCTTTAATGTAACGACTTGTTCCAGTGATAGTGCCACCTGTACCTACACCGGCTACAAACACATCGATCTCACCATCTGTTGCTTCCCAAATTTCAGGGCCAGTTGTCTGCTCGTGAATTTGTGGGTTCGCTGGGTTGTTGAATTGTTGCAGTAGTAGATACTTGTCTGGGTCTGAAGCAACAATCTCTTCAGCTTTAGCAATCGCGCCGTTCATACCTTTTGGTGCTTCAGTTAGCACTAGGTTTGCGCCAAGAGCTTTAAGCAGCTTACGACGTTCTAGGCTCATTGATTCAGGCATTGTTAGTGTTAGCTTGTAACCGCGCGCTGCAGCAACAAATGCAAGAGCAACACCTGTATTACCACTGGTAGGCTCAACAAGCTCGATACCTGGCTTAAGCGTACCTGCTTTTTCTGCTTCCCAGATCATGTTTGAACCGATACGACACTTAACGCTGAAGCTTGGGTTACGAGCTTCGATCTTAGCTAGGACGTTACCTTTGCTTACTTTGTTTAGGCGGACTAGAGGTGTGTTACCAATCGTTAGGGTGTTGTCTTCGTAGATCTTGCTCATGCGATATTCCTTCATTTAATGACAGAACTAAACGTAGTATATCTACCAATTTACCGTCTAGTGTCTTTCGATGTTTGTTTAGCTTGAATTTAGATTAAACAAGTTGAAAAAAAGGTAAAAGGATTAAAAAGTTATATCATATAGAGATGTCGCAGGATTCACGCCTATCTTTATTGAAATCAGAACTTCAAAAAGATAGGCGTTGTTAGAGCAGGCTGTAAAACGATAGCTATAGACGAGAGCGTAGAGCTTGGTCTTTAAACTCTGCAACCCACATTGCAGTAGCGCCGCAGACGGCAACTGGCATCACAATCAGGTTTAAAACTGGAATGGTAGTAAACACGGAAACAAGTGCGCCGAAGCTGTAGCTCTTACCTTGCTTTTGTTTCAAATTATTTCTCATGTCATCGAACTTGATTTTATGGTTGTCGAACGGGTAGTCAGCGTACTGAATAGCTAACATCCATGCAGTGAAAATGAACCATAAAAACGGTGCAACAGTTTGTCCTAGCGCTGGAATTAACAAAAGTAGGAACAAACCGCTCGCTTTTGGCAGGATATAGACAAGCTTGCGCCATTCTCTTGCTAAAATACGAGGAGTGTCTTTAAGTACATCCAGTAAACCATCATCATTGACTTTTTTACCACTCAGCAGTTCTTCGACTTTTTCCGCGAGTAATCCGTTGAAAGGTGCGGCAATAAAGTTAGCGAGTGTACTGAAGAAATACGAAAACGTGGCCAAAACGGTTAACACAAGTAGTGGCCATAGGATATATGACAACCACGACAAGAAACTTGGCAATGCACCAATCCAGCCTTCAATCCAAGTGTTTAAGTTGGAGAAAATATAAAATAAAGCACCGCCCACGAGTAACACGTTAGCGATAAGAGGAAGCAGTACAAACTTACGGATACTCGGCGATAAGGCAATTTTTATTCCGAAAATAAAATAGCCAAAGCCAGAGCGAGGAACAGATTCAATAGTCATATTTAAATTGGGTCACATGTGAATTTGGTTAAATAGCAAACATCTCTAGTGTACTCGACCGAAATTAAGAAAAAAAGCGTGGTGAAAATCACACCAAGTAATGAACTAATTGTATTAAGTGGTTCTAAAACAGTGGCTACTTTTGATAGAGTAGTGAGATTAGCCAAATTAACCTAACTTAGTGACAGCGTGTTTATAGCTAGTTGACTAAGAAAGCTGAGAGCGAAAAATGCAGGAATTGCGATTTGTACTCATTATTGTTGGCGCATTAGCTATCGCCGCATTATTGTTCCATGGTCTATGGACGAGTAAGAAAGAAGGGAAAGCAAAGTTTGGAGATAAGCCGCTTGGTAAGCTTGATAACGACAGCTTAGATGAAGCTGAAACGATCCCAAACCGTTCATTCGCTCCTGAGGATGATTTTGAGATAATCCGAAAAGAGCGTAAAGAACCGGATTTTGCTGTCTCACCGTCTGCAACTGATCCGCTGATTGACTCAGACCCATTGTCAGCGCCGCAGCAAAAAGAAGCTCACGAAGACGAAATAGAATTGAATGATCTTCCTTCTTTCAGTGTTGAAGACCCGATCGAAGTTAAAGATGAGCTTGAACAGGTTGAGGAAGAGAAGGTTGTTGAACCTGAAGTTCCTAACTTTGAATTGACTGACGAGCAAAAACAAAATCACGCAGGCTTTAAAGAGCAGTACGGTTCGTTTGAAGAAGCCTCTGATGCGGTCGCTGATCCACTGCTTTCTAACGAAGGCTTAACGCCAAGCGAACCATTTATTGGGAAAGAAGTGGTTGCTGCACAAAGTGTTACTTCGGTTGAAGAAACTAAGTTAGATAAAGATGCTAACTTAGCAGAAGAAGCTCAGTTTGGTGACGAAGTTAATTTAGCTGACGAAAGTAAGTTAGATGAAAAAGCTCATTCAAATGAAGATCTTGGCCTTGAGGTCATTGTTCTTAATGTTCACTGTGCTGGGGAGATCCCATTTGTGGGTACTGAACTTTTCCGTAGCATGGAGAACAACGGCCTAGCTTATGGTGAAATGTCTATTTATCACTGCTTTGCACAAGCGAGCGATGAGCCAAAAGTTATTTTCAGCGTAGCAAATATGATGCAGCCAGGAACACTAGAACATGACGATTCTGCTGACTTTACCACCAAAGGTATTTCGTTCTTTATGACGCTGCCTTGTTATGGTCAAGCTGATCAAAACTTCAATGTGATGCTGAGTGCTGCACAGAAAATTGCCGATGATATGGGCGGAAACGTATTGGATGAGTCACGTAATTTAATGACGCCAAATCGTTTGTCCGACTACCGCAAGCAAATCCGTGACTTTATGACGGCTGCGAATGCTTAGCTGCATTGTTTAGCCTTGTAAATAATCTATATTTATAAAAAGGGCTCCTAAGGGAGCCCTTTTTGATGTTTCAATCACGACAGAGAAAGCTTTACTTACTAAGTTGATCCATCCCTAGAAATTAGCATGTGATGTTGGGCTAATTTCTACAACAGAACAAAGAACCGATTGGTAGTAGATAATGACAGAATTTAAGTTTAACAATAATCAACTCTCCACAATTCGAGATCTGGAAGTAGATGTTGATTTAAATACGTTAGAAGTTGCAATTAGCAATGGAAGTATTGATGAGCTGAGTGAAGATGAACTTCTAGGTTTACTGAAGGTTGCGAATGCTTTGTATCGTTCAGGTTTTCCTGTAATTGAAGATGCTCTTTACGACACCTTTAGAGAGGTATTTGCTCAAAATAGTCCAAATCATCCATATATTACTTCTGTAGAGTCCGAGGTAATGAACCTTGGTAAAACCGTGACTTTACCGCAAAAGATGTTGTCTACAGATAAGGCATATTCAAAAGAAGAAATTAAGAAATGGTTAGATAGAATCGTCAAAGCTGCTGTAGAGATAGGCCTTGATACTAAAGCTATAGAAATTAGAGTGACTCCAAAGCTTGACGGTTATGCTGCTTTTGATGACGGAGAAAAGCTTTACACACGTGGTGACGGCGTAAAAGGTCAGGACGTATCGAGAGCTTTTGAACGCGGCCTAAAAGTGGCTAAAAATGGAGATAGAGGCTTAGGCGCTGGTGAGATCGTTATCGACAAAGCTTATTTTGAAGAAAAGTTAAGTCAATATTTTGAAAATTCACGAAACATACAAGCGGCTATAATTGCAGAAAAAAACGTTGATGAAAGAGTTCTAGAGGCAATTAAGGACGGCGCCTGCGTATTCTACCCATTTAGCCTAATTGATGACTGGATTGGCAGTCATGAGGACTTGATCGTTGATTTTGAAAAGACCATTGATAAGATCTGGAATGCGGTCGGTTATGATGTCGATGGCGTTATTTTGGAAGCTACAGATCCCCTTATAAAGGAAAACATGGGGGCAACGAGAAAGTTTCATCGGTGGCAAATAGCCTTCAAAATTAACGATGAATCAGAAGAAGTAGAAGTTATTAGTGTTACACCTCAAACATCCAGAACAGGTCGAGTTACTCCTGTAGCTGAGTTAGTTCCGACTCGAATTAGTGGTGCGACTATTAGTAGGGTAACGGTTCACCATTACAACATGGTTAAAACCAATGGCGTAGGCCCAGGCGCAATACTTCAAATTGTTAGAAGCGGCTTGGTGATCCCGAAAATAGAAAAAGTGATAAAACCAGCACCGCCTCAAATACCAGAGTCATGCCCTAGCTGTCAGTCTCATCTTCTTTGGGAATCCGATCACTTGGTATGTCCAAATAAAAGTGACTGTCCTGCACAAACAGAAAATACGTTGGTGCATTTTTTCAAAACCTTGGGCAACAATGACGGATTTGGCCCTAAAAACATCGAGAAACTAGTCAATCTCGGAGTTAATCATATTCATCAAATATATGACTTGAAACCGCATCACTTTGCAATGTATGGGTTTGGTGATAAGACATCTAAGAACCTATCTGATCAACTACAGGCAAGTAAAGATATTGAAATTGAAGACTGGCGTTTTCTTTCAGCATTTGGAGTAAGTCGTTTGGGGGGAGGCAATTGCGAGAAGCTTCTTCAACATTACTCATTGCTAGAGTTGCTTGACGCTACCGCAGAAAGCATTGCCAAGTTAGATGGGTTTGCGACAGTTAGCGCAGAAGCGATTGTTGAAGGTTTAGCTAACATTAAAGAAGAGTTTCTAAAAGTTTATGGGCTTGGGTTTAACTTAAGTCTTACGACTAAGCATTCAGAACAAGAGGATTCATCTTCACCAATAGCAGGTGCAACTATTGTTTTCACAGGAACAATGCTACAAGGGAAGCGCGGTGACATGGAAAAACATGCTAAATCGCTAGGGGCAAAAGTTGGTAAATCAGTGACAAGTAAAACAACTTATCTAGTAGCCGGGGAAAAAGTAGGTGAAACGAAGATAAATGGCGCTAGAGATAAAGGTGTCGAGGTTATTTCGGAGCAAGAATATCTTGATTTGATACGTCAAGGGTAATATATCTCAGAAAACGGACATCTTATTTGCTAGTGAAGTTGTGGACTCTAAACTGACCAAAGCACAAGATTTATGTATCGAAATAAGAATAGAAGAAGATCTAATAGCCCTTCCTTCGTAAGTAAATACAGATAAAAAAAGCTCAAAGGCACTCCTTTCAAGGGAGTGCCTTTTTTGTTTCTGATATAAAAATGATCACTTTTTAATTGTTGAGAAATTTGTTCCTATACGAACTATGAAATTAGGACCGTGATGACGCTCAACATTAATGAAATGTTGTTCTAGTTGTTTGTTAAATGCGAGTGATATCTATTTTTAAGAGGTCGAGGGTTTGGTAAGTTTTTGTTTTTTAATGAGTTTGTTGTTTTCCCCTTCGGGTTTTTCAATTAGTAGATCTGGATCACTAAGTACATGATAAATTTGCACCAACTCATATTTTTTTAGATGAAAATTAAGTTCTCATTGATCTTTTTTGGGGTGAAGTTAGTCTTATTGGCATGGATGCACATTGTGTATAACCAGAAAGGAAATCGAGAATTCGGTGTTTCAGGGTTCTCAAACAAGAAAAGGTATTTCTCTCTACGGCGGCCAACTTTAGGCGGGAAATATTCAAACAGCTATATCCATTTTTAGGAGTTTTATTCCATGGAAAACAAAATTTTCAAACGTACTTTACTTGGTGCTGCAGTTGCGATGATTTCAAGTGGTGCATTCGCATCTGAATCTTCTCAAGTTGGTGTTATCTCAGATTTTAACGTTCAGGCTTACGGTGTAGCAGCAATCTCTGTTGTTAACTACGATTCAGAAAAAACTAAAAACGGCGTAAAAACTGATACAGGTACGGGATACGATTACGAGAATGAATCTCGAATTGGTTTCCGTGCAAGTAAAGACATGTTCGAGAACGTGAACGTATTCATGCAAATTGAATCTGGTTACGTTGGTGAAAACGGTGACGGTGCGACACTAGGTAATCGTGATACGTTCTTAGGCCTGCAAGGTGACTGGGGTAAAGTACGTTTTGGTCGTATGCTGACGCCAATGTATGAAGTAATTGACTGGCCTTATGCTAACCCAGGTTTGGGCGCAGTATGGGACTGGGGCGGCGATGTTAAATACAACCGTGACCGTCATGGTGATATGGCTCGATACGATTCTGCTGACTTGAATGGTTTTACATTCAACCTAGCAACAGGTCGTGGTGACTCAAGTGTTAAAGATAACTACTTCTACGGCGCGGCTGCTCACTACCGTTTAGCTGATACGGTTACTTTCCACGCTGCTGTTGAATCAGAATCAGATCGTCAACTAACAGCTGCAACAGCTGGAACTGCTGCTGGTACATGTTTAGTTGCTACAGGTTGTGATGGTGTAAACTTTGGCGGCGCAACTCCTGCAGTTGCTGCAACTTCTGCTGAAATGGCTGATACATTTGGTTATCTAATCGGTTTTGAAGCGTCACTTCCAGCAGGTTTCGGTATTTCTGCAGCCTACAAAGCGGGTGAGTCAGATGTTCAAGGCGGCGCTAAATCAGAACAGGCTTCATACTCTGTAATCGGTCAGTACTGGAACGGCCCTTGGGGCTTCAAACTAGGCTACGCGGCTAACCTAGAGTCTGAAACTGATGGTGTTAAAAACGCTGATGAAGATAGCGTAATCTCAGGTCAGCTAATGTACGTTCATAACGGCTTTGTTCCTTACATTCGTATTGCACAGCGTGATATCAAAGCTGACGATAAAGGTTCTATTGCTAACACAGATACGTTCGTTACACGTATTGGTTTAGAGTACGGCTTCTAATTGAAACCATGCTTTAAGTAAAGAGATGCGCTGGCTTGTTAGTCGGCGCATATTCATTTCTGGTCCAGCCTAAGAAAGAAAAGGCATCGAAATAATATTATGGGGAAACCCTCGAGGTAGTTAATATGAAAAAAATAGTTTTAGCATCGATTCCTTTATTCTTAATTGGATGTACAACATTAGATTCTAATAGTGATTTTACAGATTCCGTTAAAAGAATAGAGAGTAAGCAAAATTATCAAATCGTCGTTGGTGAGTCGTTGTCTCCTGATGTGCTTGAAGTCAGACAAGGTCAGCTAGTTAACTCGTCTTTAGAGCTAAATTACGTTACCCAAAACAGTACTGTAACGGTACCTGATTCATACATAACGATGGAGCTTCAGTACTTTAAAAATTACAACGAGTATCGCTCTGTCTTAGTTCAAGGTTCTGAAGGTAAAGTGCCATTAAAACCTTATGCGGCTTCAGCTGAAACATGCAGCGATATATGTACTCAAACACAGTATGTGAAATTTCCTGTATCTAATGAAATCTTCAACGAAGCACCTTTTAAAGATCTAATTTTTGATGTCCAGGTTTCAAATGCGAACAGCATTTCGTTTTCTATTCCTGCTGGCTACATCGAAGCAATCGTAAATACGGGTGATAAAAACGCAACAGCTAAATCTGTTATGGCAGCACCTGTAGCCGCAGCCGCACATGTAGCCGCAGCCGCAGCCGCACCTGTAGTTGCAGTTCCCGCGCTTCAGCAAGAGCCGGTAAGCCAAGCTCAAGAGATGTCAAAATATTGGTTTGAACAAATTCCAACAGAACAAAGAGACTCCGTTATTAACTGGTCTGTAGCAAATCGAAATGGTGTTGTTGATTCTTTAGGTGATAATGTCAAAGAGATTGAAATGTTCGAATATTGGTTTAACAAAGCTTCCAAAGAAGAACGTAAAACGATAATCAAACAATTAATCGAGTTTTAAAGGAAAGGAGCCTAGGCTCCTTTTTTGTTAGTGTAGAACCTTACCATTACTATGCTTGCATATAACGATAGGCATATATTCTACAACACTACTTCCTAAGTCACATTTTATGATCGGTCCAGATGCAGTGCTTCCTACATTTTGGGCGGATACAGAGAAGCTTAAAACTAAGCTAAAAATTAACGCTAGATAACATTTCATAATGACACCTCACTAAAAATCTCTTCAAACAAGAGATATTTATTAGTATGTGAGGTATTTCTCAAAAATCAAAAAAATCAAAAAATTTCCTATGAAAAATAATGAATGCCTATTTTGCTATTTCAAACAGTAACTTGTTGATAGTTGGTGTTTGGGTTTGTTGGAAAATCTAAGCTACTCTCATCATTTGATGTAAAATAGCCATAAACAGCAGACTTTATTTTCGAACATTATATTGCTTCAATGTTTTTGTTTCGGTAGTTAGCATTCCTAGATGTTTGAATAATAGTCTTAGGTTTCTAAATAGTTTTTATGCGATATTTACTTGAGTAATATTATGAACATAAGCGAAGTTGCAAGCCTCACGCAGTTATCACCTAAGTCTATTCGTTTGTATGAAGACAAAGGGGTGATATCTGCACCGTTGCGTTCTGAAAATGGTTATCGGTCTTATGGTGAGAAGCAGATTAAAGAGCTCGGAATCGTAGCGAAAGCGAGAAGCGCTGGTTTTTCGCTTGATGAGTGTCGTGCGCTTGTTGAATTAGCCGACAACCCATGTCGCGAAAGTGCCGATGTTAAAGCAAAAGCGTTAAGTAAATTGGAAGAAGTGAATAAAAAAATTGAAGACTTACTGATCATTCAGAAGACATTGAAAGAGTGGGTTGAACAATGCCCTGGTGACTCAAATAGCCATTGCCCAATTATCGATTCACTTGTAGAGAAAAAGCCATAAGTTGGTTACTTATGGCTTTGACGGAGGGTTTTCTTGATTATTGTTTAGTAGGGCTTATCGTGAGAACAATGCCATCGACAGCAGTAATCACGACTTCCTCTCCCGCATCAATATCATGTGTACTCATCGCAGACCATGAGCTATCCCCTAGCTTTATCCTGCAGTTACCTTTTTGTACCGGCTCTAACAGGCGAGTCTTTCTTCCAATCAGTTGTTTCTCTCGCTGATTAAGGTCTCGAGTAGAGTCAGATTGCTTGTCACTAGATAGCTGTCTTCTCCACCACAGCCAAGTGGTGATAAGCGAGAAGCTCGCAAAGGATAGCCATTGCATCTGCCAACCGATTGGTAGTGCGCCTAATAAGGCGCCGACCAGCATGGCAGATATGCCTATCCATAAAAAGTAACCAGCGGTTCCAATTAGCTCAAGCGCTAACAATGCTAGGCCAAACGCTAACCAATGCCAGTAGTTTACTTGTTCGAGCAATTCGACCATAAGTTAGTCCTTACTACCCTTGTCATTCTTATGTGCAAACATCTCTGCAATACCCGCAACAGAACCCATTAGTCCAGTCGCTTCGAGCGGTAGCATGATGATCTTACCGTTTTCTGCTTGGCCAATAGACTTCAGTGCGTCGGTGTAACCTTGTGCAATAAAGTAATTGACTGCTTGCATGTCACCTTGAGCAATCGCTGTTGATACCATTTCTGTCGCTTTAGCCTCAGCTTCGGCAGCCCGTTCACGAGCTTCAGCTTGAAGTATCGCGGCTTGCTTTTGGCCTTCTGCTTTTAAGATTTCTGATTGCTTGTGACCTTCTGCTTTCAATATCTCAGCTTGTCGTACACCCTCTGCCTCTAGGATATCTGCACGTTTGTTACGCTCGGCTTTCATCTGAGCATTCATCGCAGCGGTAAGGTCTGCTGGTGGCTGTACGTCTTTGATTTCGATACGTGTAACTTTGACACCCCAAGGGTTTGTCGCTTCATCAACGATATTCAATAATTTGGTGTTAATCATGTCTCGCTGGCTGAGCATTTCATCCAGTTCCATCGAGCCCAGTACAGTACGGATATTGGTGAGAGTTAAATTACGAATCGCGTGCTCAAGATCATTCACCTCATAAGCCGCTTTAGGCGCGTCGATCACTTGAACGAAACACACCGCATCAATAACCACATTTGCATTATCTTTGGAGATGACTTCTTGTGCCGGGATGTCGAGAACACGTTCCATCATACTGATGCGTTGTCCGATTTTATCGATAAATGGAATGATCAGGTTCAGACCTGGTTGGAGGGTTTGTGTATAACGGCCGAAGCGTTCTACGGTCCAGTTATTGCCTTGCGGAACCGTTTTTACTCCGGCGAAAATAAACAATATTGCGACGGCAGTAAAGACGCCGATAGTAATCAATGTATCAATAGCCATACAAAATCCTTTGCAAGTTTAAGTTTTTGATAGTTCAGTATTGATACTGGCTCATATTTAAATTCTGAGCAAATTTATAAATGAGAAATGGGCCATAAAATATTGATTTTATGGCCCATTTTACATTCTATTATTCGATAAACTAATTGATTGAATTGTCAATTTTCGATGAGATATACGATGCTTATCTTTAGTGCTTTTAGGGTTTAGTTAGTAGAGCAGAGAGTACAGCTGTCGGCGGTACTTACTGGCAACTGGGTTACCTTGTCCAAGCGCACTTAAGATATCCATGAATTCTTTTTTCATATCACCATTGCAAGCATTTAGATCTTTTGCAAGGAAAGACCACAACAGTTCCATCGCTTCTTCGTTGCGATTCACTTGGTGATATTGCAATGCTAATTCAGATGCTGTCTTAGCGTCATTTGGGTCTTGCTGAAGAGCGGTTTCTAATGCTTGTATTTCAGGGCTGTCTGCTGCTTGCTTGTGAAGCTCAAGCTTTGCGACTAAGCCTTTATAGTAATTATCTTGGTACTCTAGAGGAATGGTGGCTAGCTGAGTTTCAGCTAGATCAAACTGTTGCGTTTCTAGTAAACATTCTGCGATTGCCAGTTTTACCTCGCCTTTGCTCGTCAACTCTATTGGCAATTGTTGCATTGCTGCGAGCGCTTGTGCGTGATCGCCTGCTTGCATTTGCTCGAGAGCCTGACGCAGTACGAGCTCGTCTTGGCTAGGAAGGTGTTTTCCTAACATTTCAACAATCGCTTGTATGCTTTGTAGGCCACCCAAACCATCAACAGGCTGACCGTTAACAAACAGTGCAATAGTAGGGAGTGCTTGTACGCCAAATTGGCTAGCAATTGCCTGCTCTTGTTCACAATTCAACAGAGCTAAAGTAAAAGCGCCGTTGTATTGCTGAGTTAATGTTTGCAGTTCAGGGATCACCTGAGCACTTTCTTGGCTCATTGGTGCCCAAAAGTGGATGAGTACAGGCGTCTGCATTGAGGTTTCTAATACTTGACGAAAGTTCTGCTCATTAAGTTCAACAATATGCGGAGATTGCATTTACGTTCCTTGAGGTGTGTTTTGTGGGTACGTTGCAAATATGGGGGGAGATGCTGGTAACTTCAAGATCTAACTTGGTTATCTCAAATAAAAAGAGCCAAAATAGAAAAACGCTATGCTTCTATGTTGATAGAGTGGTTATCTCAACAGGGAAGGCATAGCGTTATCATTGAGGTGGTTAGTGAGGCATAGCGTAAGATACTCAAAACAGAATAAACAACGTAATCGCCAGACTCACACCGACCCAATTAAGGCGGTTTAAAGTCATGAAATATCCAGATTAGGTTCATCAATTGGGAATAATTGATGAGATAGGACAATCATGACATCTTATTGTTACGGAAAAATTACATCGTTACATTAAAGTTTGCGACTGTTGAGGCAAAGTTAGTAATTTATGCAGCTTTTCTCAAAATAGGGTCTAGCAAGCGACTAGGTAGAATTCTTTTCAATACCGCGAACACTTTAGTTGGGGTCGTCACTCGGTATCTGAGTTTGGGTTTATCGGCGGTGAGTGCGTGATAAACCGGTTCAATACAACTTTCAGGCGGAAGAACAAAAGCGTTGTTCGATGATTCTTTTTCGAGTCGGTCTTTTTGTTGTTGATAAGCTTCTTGATGAGCGCTGCCAGCAATGGTGATCCATTTATTGAAAGCTTTCAGGGCATTATTTCTAAATTGGGTTTCTATTGGACCTGGCTGCAATAACGAGATATTAATACCACTGCCATGCAGTTCTAAACGTAACGTATCTGTCCAGCCTTCTAGCGCGAACTTTGAAGCGTTGTAAGCACCACGATATTTCATGGCTGCAAAGCCTAATACGGAACTGTTTTGTACGATTCGACCTTCGCCGCGTTCGCGCATGTGCGGAAGTATCTGACAAACAAGATGATGCCAGCCAAAGAAGTTGGTTTCGAATTGCTCTCTGAGACCTTGGGTTGGTAAGTCTTCTAGCGCGCCAGCTTGACCATAAGCGCCGTTATTGAATAAACCATATAATCCGTTAGGCGCTAGCTCAATAGCAAGTTGTGCAGCTTGTTCAATGCTTTCTCGGTTAGAAAGGTCGAGCTGTATGCAGGTCAGTCCCTCATCTTGCAGACGCTGTACATCTTGCGGATGACGACACGATGCAATGACGTGGAAACCACGCTTTTGTAGTGCATGCGCACATGTATAGCCAATACCCGTTGAGCAACCGGTGATCAGAATCGACTTGTTCACGCTTAATCCTTCATTAGAGTCTTTATCGCTCTAGGGTAAAGAATTAATCTTGATGTTGTAACAAGTTTTTTAAGGCTGGTTCTATTCTTGAGTAACTAAAGATAAATCCCATTTCAGTGAGTTTCTTTGGTTTGGAACGAATGCTGTCAAAGAGCAGACAAGAAGATTCACCCATCAGAAGCGACATTGCCCATTTCGGAGTGAATAAGAAATGAGGTCGGCGTAGTTGCTTGGCGAGTGTACTGCTGAACAGTTTGTTGGTGACAGGGTGCGGGGCACACATATTAAATTCCCCTTGAGCGTGAGGAGTTGACAATAAGTGGTTGATGGCTCTCACCATATCAAGCATGTGAATCCAAGGCATGTACTGTTCGCCTGAACCAAGTGGTCCGCCTACTCCGAGTTTGTAGGGCATTAGCATCTTCTTCAACGCACCGCCATTTTCACCTAACACAATCCCCGTTCTTAGTAGTATCACACGCGTCTCATCGGATTGGGCTCTCTTGGCTATATCTTCCCAGTGCGCGCAGACTTTGTGAGGAAAACTTTCTTCTTCTACTTGTAGTGATTCATCAAATGGGTGTTGTTGTTGATCGCCATAGTAACCCACGGCTGAGCCGCTAATAAAAGCGTGTGGTGGGTTGCTACTGGCATGAATTAATTCGACCAGCTTTTCAGTGATGTGCCAGCGGCTGTTACAGATCCTCTCTTTTTGCTCTGTACTCCAACGCTTATCGGCAATCGGTTCACCCGCGAGGTTGACCACCACATCAAAGTCATTGAGATCACTGAGCTCATCAAGAGATTGAATGTAATGAAGGTTATTCTGGTTCAGGTGATTTAGGTTTTGCTTCGCTTTTTCGGGGCTCCGTGTCAACAATGTCACATCGTCAGTATTCCAACTTTTGACCAATTCAGAACCAATAAATCCCGTACCACCAGTTAACAATATCTTCATACCAATCTCCCTATTAAACATAATTATAGACATGGCTTGTTTTTGAACGCCAATCAATACGAAAAAATCACTATAACGATCATAAGGTTTCAATCGTGTGATACCCAAATTACGCCGTATCAATTTACGAAAGAATGAAATTAAATTCATCAGGTTAGGATGTATACCGCTATCACACTTATGCACTTTACTCCGATATGTTACCAACTGCGTAATATTTGTCACATAAGGAATGATAAGGATTTGCCATGATTATTAGTAATTAATAACCAGACACAATTTCAATGACTAGGAGTTGCGATGACGGCAGTGCTTGCTTTGTTTCGAGCCATGTTAGGTAGCCTAAGGGATCTCTTGCCGATCGTGGCGGTGATTGCTTTCTTCCAGCTTGTTGTTTTGCAAGAACCACTCCCTCATCTGTTGTCTATTCTAACTGGCTTAGTGCTGGTGGTTTTTGGACTGACTTTTTTTATCTTTGGCCTTGAAATGGGTCTGTTCCCAATCGGCGAGTCGATGGCTCAAGCTTTTGCTCGTAAGGGGAGCGTGTTTTGGTTATTGACCTTCGCTTTCTGTTTAGGGTTTGGTACCACCATTGCGGAACCCGCATTAACCGCAGTGGCCGCCGAAGCAGCAGAAGTGGCCGCTGAAGGTGGTGTTATTCCTAACTCTCTAGACGAAATGGAACAGTACGCCGATGGCTTGCGTTTCACCGTAGCATTGTCGGTGGGGATCGCCATCTTACTTGGGGTGCTGCGAATCTTAAAAGGTTGGCCAATTCAGTACATGATCATCGGAGGTTATATTGGAGTGGTGGTGCTCACTGCATTTGCCCCTGAAAACATCATTGGGATTGCGTACGACTCTGGCGGAGTGACTACATCGACCATTACCGTTCCGTTAGTGACCGCATTGGGAGTGGGTTTAGCCTCTGCGATTAAAGGGAGAAATCCGATGATTGATGGCTTTGGATTGATCGCCTTTGCTTCACTGCTGCCGATGATGTTTGTCATGGTCTACGGGATGGTGGTGACATGATCAGTGCTCAGCAATTTATCGACACCTTTCTTGGTACTGTCATGGATGTGATTCCGATTGCGGTGATCATCTTCGGTTTCCAATTAGCGGTGCTGCGTAAGCCAGTTAATAACTTAGGCAAAGTGCTGATAGGTTTCTTTTACGTCATTCTTGGGTTGTCGCTCTTTTTGATGGGGTTAGAGCTCGCGCTGTTTCCTTTAGGGGAGACTATGGCAGTGCAACTCACCGAACCAAGTTTTTTGACTGAGTTCAAGGTCAGTTCAGGCCTTGCCTTAGTTTGGTTTGACTATTACTGGGTTTACCTTTTCGCGTTTTGTATTGGGTTCAGTACTACGATAGCCGAACCCTCTTTGATTGCAGTGGCGATTAAGGCAAACCAAGTTTCCGGTGGCAGTATCAGTGTTAACGGGCTGAGGATCTCCGTGGCGTTAGGCGTAGCGATTGGCATATCGCTAGGTAGTTATCGCATCGTGGCTGGCGACCCTATCCATTACTACATCATTGTTGGTTATGTCATTGTGGTGATTCAGACCTTTTATGCTCCCAAATTGATTATTCCATTGGCTTACGATTCTGGTGGGGTTACGACATCAACGGTGACGGTTCCTTTAGTGACGGCACTTGGGTTGGGACTCGCGTCAACGGTGCCAGGAAGAAATCCGCTAATTGATGGCTTTGGGTTGATTGCTTTCGCGAGCTTATTTCCAATTATATCCGTGATGGGGTATGCACAAATAACGAAATGGCTAAACCGATCACAATCCTCTAAGGAGAGCAAAGATGCGCTTTAAACTTATCTTAGCGTTTGTAGAAGAGAGCAAGACCGATATCGTGCTCGACGCCGCGCGTGATGCGGGGGCAACAGGGGCAACCGTGATTAACAATGCCAGAGGGCAGGGGCTAAACCAAAAGCGCACCTTCTTTGGGTTAACGTTAGAGGTGCAAAAAGATGTGCTGCTGTTTGTCGTCGAGGAGCACCTAGCTAGGCATATTCTAGAAACTATCGGTGAAGTCGGGGAGTTTGACCAAGAGTCAGGGCAAGGGATAGCAGTGCAGATCGATGTCGAAGATGCAGTCGGGGTCGCGCACCAAGTTGAAACATTAACTAAGGTTGTGGAGGACGAGTTATGAGTGGCAGTGAAAAAATCCGAGTAAGCGATGTAATGGCTAATACGTATGTGATTATCGATGGGCTAACCACTGTGTTGGAAGCGATAGAGATGGCTAAGAAGCATAAAGTGAAAGCTATCATTGTCGATAAGCGCCACGAAGATGACGAATACGGCATCGTATTGATGAATGATATTGCTAAGAAAGTACTGGCTAAGAACCGTTCTCCGAAGCGAACCAATGTTTATGAGATCATGACCAAGCCAGCGCTAAGCGTGTCTGCCGATATGAATGTGAAGTACTGTGCACGCTTGTTTGAGCGTTTTGGTATCAGTCGTGCCCCTGTGGTCAGTGACCATAAAATAGTCGGTATGGTTAGTTACAATAATATCGTGATCAACGGTATGGCGAGAGATGACGTGTAGCTGTTAGATACGTACAATAGGCTCATAAATTTTATGGAGAAGTACGTGTGAAATTATTTTTTGCTTCAGACCTACACGGTTCGCTGCCAGCAACAGAAAAGGTATTAGAACTCTACCAAGCGTCTGGTGCGCAATATTTAGTGCTATTGGGTGACATTCTGAATCATGGTCCAAGAAACCCGATCCCTGAAGGGTATAACCCGCCAGCGGTTGCAGAGAAGTTGAATGCGTTTTCTCAAGAGATCATTGCCGTTCGTGGTAACTGTGATAGCGAAGTGGATCAGATGTTGTTGTCTTTTCCAATGATGATGGATTACTCGTGGGTGCTATTAGAATCAGGCCAACGTATCTTCCTAACCCATGGCCATTTGTACAACACCAATAAACGCCCTGCGCTGAAGGCGGGCGATATTATTGCCCATGGTCATACTCATATTCCTGTTGCTGAATACCAAGATGACATCTTTATCTTTAATCCTAGCTCGGTGACATTCCCACGAGATGGTCACGCGGCTAGCTACGGTGTATATGAAAATAAAACGTTCAAAGTTATTAGCCTTGAGGGTGACGTAATTGTGAGTGGCGAGCTTTAAATAAACTCAATCGGCGGCGTTAGAAAAGGCTTACTTTGAGTCTACGTGGCCGAGGTCCCTGTCTGGAGCAATGATGTTTCGCACTCTTTGCTTCAGAACTTTAGCCTCAGGAAAACCGTCGTCCGCTTTTCTTTCCCAAATCTGTATTCCATTACAAAAAACCTCAAATCGACCTCCGGTATCAGGGTGTAAACTCACTTGCTCTATCTCTTCACTGAAAGTATGCAGTAACTCTTGGCATAACCAACTAGAACGAAGCATCCAATTGCATTGACGACAATAGTGTATTGCGATGGTTGCCTTGGTGATTGATGCACTTACCGAGCTTGGTTCTGTATTCATAGATACCCCTAAAAATCCTAAAACAGTAGTTTGATGTCAACAGTTAATAAAAAAGGGGCATCATGCCCCTTTCTATTGGTATATCGCTTAATGATATACAGTAAATCACTGTTGAGTTTTAGCTTAATCTGATTTTAGTTTGAGAATAACACCGTAGAACCATGATTTAGGCTAGTGAGCAGCAGTGCTTTCTGATTAATAATATCAATGCGTCGGCTTTGTTCTGCATCCATTTTAATCACTTGAGTGATCAGCTCGAGTTGCTCTTCCGAAAAATCTTGTCGCTCAGCAGAAGTGACATCTTTAAACTCCGTTGGTGAAATCAGTAAGTAATTATCGTTAATATCCCACTGACCGGTTTCGGAAATATTGATGACGTTTGCGGGTGCAGTCTGAGTGCCATACAGTTTAACTACAGCCATTCTCAGATACGTACCGTTTGGCAAATACTTCGCATTCGATGATAGCTCAACCTTACGCAGTGGCCCGATTGAATCCTCTTGCTTGATATCGCTAATCAGAGTCACCATTTTCGATTGCCATTCGTGTTGCGTAAGCAAGCGTTCTATCTTTGCATCGCTACCCCAGTATAACCAGCCGCTCAAGAAAGCAGAGATAACCAGTAAAATAATGGATAATTTTAATTTCATGTTACTGACCACCGTTACAAATGTCGTGTACATCCGACTGGTTTGCGTAAATTCTTAGAGTTACATTCTCGCTCGAGTAATCTTGAGGGTGAATATAGTTTAGAGCTAGATTGTTACCTTGTCCGCCTGTTGCAATCACCTCAGTTGGCTTTAGCATGCCAGTGTGGCTGGTGTTGTAACGCAATACACATTTCTCTATCGCTGGCAGCCAACTAGTCAGAGTTGGATGGTTGATTGGGGTTTGAACTTTGACACCATTAACCTCTGCTAATGTTCGAAACTCTGACTCTGCTGGGTTCTTTAACGTTAAAACGAGTATTGGCATAATGAAAGCGACAAGTAACATTCCAAACGTTAACCATTTATTCGAACTTTCATCTTTAGGTTTAACCTGATTGGTTACTGGCTCGACTTCGACATGATTTTCTTGAGCCTTTGCAGTTGGCTCTGGATCAATAGTTTCAGTGATGACCTCATCAGCTAATGTGGTATTAGCAAATGTTAAAATAGGCTCTACGTCACTTTCTGCAATTTCAGCTGTTGTTGGCTGATCGTTTGATGATAGTGGTGCTGAGCGCTCAACAGTCGCGATAAATTGATAACCACGTTTAGGAACGGTTTTTACAAATGCTGGAGATTTGGTTGAGTCTTTTAGCATTTTTCTGAGTGTCGATACCGCTTGCGTTAAGCTGGAGTCGTCCACCTCAAAGCCTTGGTCTCGCCAAACATATTCGTGTAATTCGTTACGAGTGATAACTTCATTGGGTCTTTCTGACAGCATCAGGAGAATGCGGCTTTCATTGCTGCCAAGACGTACGACTTCACCGTCGCTCATCTGATCAACAAGTGAGTTGCTATTTGGGTCAAATACGAACCGCTGTGCGAGAATAAACTTTGTGCCGATATTGCTCATTGAACTCTTCTATTTTGGATGATTTGGGGTGCGAAATAGACAAATCTCAGGTGAAGTTCTGTTAATTCTTCACCAAATCATGGCTTCTTTTATGTTCTTTTATATTTATAACACTCAAGGATAATAAAAACAGATCAAAAAAACAGTGTTTTTATGCTTTTTGACCTTGAATTTACATTTGTCATCCTCATGTTAATGAACATAAGAGAGGCATAATGTGCAACGCCCCTATGATTATTCAACATAAAGTATAGATGTTTTGGAGTAAAAATGAGCGAAACGGCAACGCAAAATAAAGAGACTCGTGGCTTTCAATCTGAAGTAAAACAACTACTTCACCTAATGATTCACTCACTGTATTCAAATAAAGAAATCTTTCTACGTGAGCTGATCTCT
This sequence comes from Vibrio sp. FF145, assembly GCF_041439075.1. Classification (NCBI taxonomy): domain Bacteria; kingdom Pseudomonadati; phylum Pseudomonadota; class Gammaproteobacteria; order Vibrionales; family Vibrionaceae; genus Vibrio; species Vibrio sp. FF145. Next base: position 14,725 of record NZ_JBGONH010000051.1, on the reverse strand, counting down.
AACGCATCTGACGCGGCTGATAAGCTTCGTTTTCAAGCGCTATCAAATGGCGACCTTTACCAAGGCGATGCTGATTTAGGTGTGAAACTTTCGTTCAACGCTGAAGCAAATACTTTAACGATCTCTGATAACGGCATAGGTATGAGCCGCGACAACGTTATTGAGCATTTAGGTACTATTGCTAAGTCAGGCACAGCTGACTTTTTCTCAAAGCTGTCTGAAGACCAAAGCAAAGACTCTCAGCTTATTGGCCAATTTGGTGTTGGTTTCTATTCTGCATTTATCGTTGCAGACGCAGTGACTGTTCGCACTCGAGCAGCTGGACTTGCTAATGACCAAGCCGTGCAATGGCACTCTGCGGGTGAAGGTGATTACACTATCGAAGACATCACGAAAGAATCTCGTGGTACAGACATCATTCTTCATATGCGTGAAGACGGCAAAGAGTTCTTAAATGAATGGCGTCTACGTGAAGTGATTGGTAAGTATTCTGATCACATCGGTATTCCTGTCTCTATCTTCACAGCGGTGAAAGATGACGAAGGTAAAGACACCGAAGAGAAGCATTGGGAGCAAATTAACAAGGCTCAAGCGCTTTGGACTCGTAACAAGTCTGATATCGAGAAAGAAGAGTACCAAGAGTTTTACAAGCACGTATCTCACGACTTTGCTGATCCACTAACCTGGAGCCACAACAAAGTTGAAGGTAAGAACGACTACACAAGCCTGCTTTATATTCCTGCGAAAGCACCTTGGGATATGATGAATCGTGACCATAAGAGCGGCCTTAAGCTTTATGTACAGCGCGTATTCATCATGGATGATGCAGAGCAGTTCATGCCATCTTACATGCGTTTCGTTCGCGGCTTGATTGATTCAAACGATTTACCACTGAACGTGTCTCGTGAAATCCTGCAAGATAATAAGGTAACTCAGTCTCTTCGTGGCGCATGTACCAAGCGTGTACTCACTATGCTTGAGCGCATGGCGAAGAATGACAACGACAAGTACTTGGAGTTTTGGAAAGAGTTCGGCCTAGTACTGAAAGAAGGCCCTGCTGAAGACATGGCGAACAAAGAAAAAATCGCAGGTCTACTTCGTTTCTCATCAACAGAAGTGGATTCTTCTGAACAAACCATCAGCCTAGCTTCTTACGTAGAACGTATGAAGGAAGATCAAGACAAGATCTATTACCTAACGGCAGACAGCTATGCTGCAGCTAAGAACAGTCCACACTTGGAGCAGTTCAAAGCAAAAGGCATTGAAGTGGTTCTAATGTACGATCGTATTGATGAGTACGTAATGAATTACCTGACTGACTTCGACGGCAAACAGTTCCAATCGATCACTAAAGCGGGCTTAGACCTAAGCAAGTTTGAAGGCGAAGAAGAGAAAGAGAAGCAAAAAGAGACAGAAGAAGAGTTCAAATCTGTTGTTGAGCGCACTCAATCTTACCTAGGTGGTCGTGTTAAAGAAGTTCGGACTACGTTCAAGTTAGCAACAACACCTGCGGTTGTGGTGACTGATGACTTCGAAATGGGCACGCAAATGGCTAAGCTTCTTGAAGCTGCGGGTCAAGCGGCACCTGAAGTGAAGTACATCTTTGAGATTAACCCTGAGCACGCACTTGTGAAACAGATGGCTGATGAAGCGGACGAACAAGCGTTTGGTCGTTGGGTTGAGCTACTACTTGGTCAAGCTATGCTGGCTGAAAAGGGCTCAATGGAAGATCCGTCACAATTCTTAGGTGCAATCAACGAACTACTGACAAAACGTTAGTCTTTCGACTTTGGGCTAAGCTCATAATTATAATTAAAAGCTCGCTAATGCGGGCTTTTTTTATGAACGTCGCTTAACTTCATCGAAATGTCGCTAAAGTTGCTAACAAGACGAACGCAAACGCTGTCGATACATTCTTTAGTCTTAATTTAAGCAAAATTGAATATTAATGTGATAGAATGCTCGACCTAATCAGCTGGTACTATGAACCTATCATCTCCAGTTGTATGATTTTTAAACGTTATACCGAAACTTACCGTTTTGCTTCTGTTTACAGTTGTGCTTAGCCTCAGTTGTTACCTAACCTCTCTTGTTCGACTTAAATTGAACCAGAAAGGCGGGATAGTGAGCTTCGGTATAAATCATAATTTTTATAAGAGGATTAAACATGCGCATCATTCTTCTAGGTGCTCCTGGCGCGGGTAAAGGTACTCAAGCTAACTTCATCATGAACAAATTTGGTATCCCTCAAATTTCAACTGGTGACATGCTACGTGCTGCTATCAAAGCGGGTACTGAGCTTGGTAAGCAAGCAAAATCAGTAATCGACGCTGGTCAGCTAGTTTCTGATGAAATTATCCTTGGTCTAATCAAAGAGCGTATCGCTCAAGATGACTGTGAGAAAGGTTTCCTACTAGACGGTTTCCCACGCACAATCCCTCAAGCTGATGGCCTAAAAGAAATGGGTATCGCAGTAGACTACGTTGTTGAATTCGACGTAGCTGACGATGTGATTGTTGAGCGTATGGCTGGTCGTCGTGCTCACCTTCCTTCTGGCCGTACATACCACAATGTGTACAACCCACCTAAAGAAGAAGGTAAAGATGACATCACAGGCGAAGAGCTAGTGGTTCGTGATGACGACAAAGAAGAAACAGTTCGTGCACGTCTAGGTGTATACCACGATCAAACAGCTCCGCTTATCTCTTACTACGGTAAAGAAGCTGAAGCAGGTAACACTAAGTACCTTAAGTTCGACGGTACTAAGCAAGTTGCTGAAGTTAGTGCAGAACTTGAGAAAGCACTAGCATAATTGGCTAACAGCCAGTTTTAGAATTTGATATATTGGAAGCGACCTTAAGGTCGCTTTTTTTGTTTCAATTTTTAGTCATATACCAATCTAGATAAACTCGATTGTGCACTGTTTCCGTGGTACGGCTTAGATTCGCGCGGCTAACGATCAATGTGATGTTGTGATCACCTAGGTTAAGAACGATTATTCTTAAATTTAGTGGCACAACAATGATCTTAAACTTATGTAGATTAGTATATTACGTTCCAGAAAATTACATATTGGTCTCAGGTATCTATGGAAAATAATAACAAGCAGGGCGTTTTACTGGTGAACTTAGGAACACCAGACTCAGCGACCCCAGCTGGCGTTCGTCGATTTTTGAGTGAATTCTTACACGACAAGCGAGTCGTAAACTTAACGCGTTGGTTGTGGTGTCCTATTTTACATGGGGTGATCTTACCGATTAGAGCGCCGAAAGTGGCTAAGCTGTATCAGTCTGTTTGGATGGATGAAGGCTCACCACTGCTTGTGTACTCTCAAAGACAAGCCGAAAAGCTCCAGAAAAAATTACAGATACCCGTAGCGCTGGGTATGACCTATGGTAACCCAAGCCTTAAAACGGGCGTTGAGCAATTAATGGGTCAGGGCGTTGAAGACATCATCGTATTGCCTTTATATCCTCAATACTCAGGCACAACCACAGCGGCCGTATCTGATGGCTTAACCAAGGCCTTTAAGCAGATGCCAGTGATTCCGAGCTATCGCTTTATTCGCGACTACTACGCGCACCCAAGCTACGCAAAAGCATTGGCTGAAAGCGTGCGTAGCCATTGGGATAAAAATGGTAGAGCCGACCATTTAGTTTGTTCTTTCCACGGTATTCCGAAACGATTGGCTGATGAAGGCGACATCTACCCACAGCATTGTGAAGCGACAACAAAGCTCCTTGCTGCTGAGTTAGGCTTATCAGCGGACGATATCACCATGACATACCAATCTCGATTTGGTCGAGAAGAGTGGTTGAAGCCATACACTGACGAGACACTTGAATCATTGCCAAGCAAAGGCATCAAAAAAATCGATATTATGGCGCCTGCATTTTCTGTGGATTGTTTAGAAACGTTAGAAGAGATTTCGGATCAGTGTAAAGAGACCTTCATTGACGCTGGTGGCTCAGACTTTAGCTACATTACGTGTCTGAATGATAGAGACTCGCACATCGATATGATGGCGGAGTTAGTGGCGCTGTATCGTTAAATACGACTTCGCCTAAACTGTCATGCACATCTAAAAATAACAAAAGGGCTGCTCATTGAGCAGCCCTTTTTGATCTGGATGTTTCTTCTTGAAATAGGTCTAGATATTAAGCAACCGAAGTTTCTGCTTTTGGCTCTGCTTCAAGCATCATGTTGCTTTCTACGCCATGCATCCATGATACAAGCTTGCCAGCACAAAGAAGAAGTAAGACGCCACTTATGGTCGCTGTAATTGCGATACCACCGAAGATAGACATTGCGCCAAGCTCACCAACGTGAGAACCCACAAGGCCAGCTACGTAGTTTGCGACAGCGTTGAAGCCAAACCATGCACCCATCATTAGCGATGCGAGACGAAGCGGAGCTAACTTAGTGACCAACGACAGGCCAATAGGAGATAGACAAAGTTCGCCAAGGGTATGGAAGAAGAAAGCACCGACTAGCCACAGCATTGATGTTTTCACTGTTAGGTCGCCACCTTGCTCCATTACAGCGCCCATCATGCACACAAAACCAAGAGCTAGGAAGAACAAAGCCATTGCAAATTTCACTGGAGAATTTGGTTCACGCTTACCAAGCTTAACCCAAAATGCAGCAATGATTGGTGCAAGTGTAATGATGAAGAATGGGTTCAGAGATTGGAACCACGCCGCTGGGACTTCAAAGCCACCAATCATGCGGTCAGTATATTGTTGAGTATAGATATTCATCAGACCGCCAGCTTGTTCAAAGCCCGCCCAGAAAACTATGACGAATAGACCCATAACCAGAATAACTTTTAATCGATCGAACTCTTCTTTGGTTAGTGGCGTTTTTTCTTTTGATTTGTTCAGTGCTTTTGCTCGCGCAGCTGCGGGCACTGAACCAATGTTACCTAACCAAGATTGAGCCATTGTCATTTGCATGATTAAGCTAATAACCATACCAATACCAGCGGCTAAGAAACCTGCTTTCCAGCCGAAAGAGTCGACAGCAGCGCCTGAAATCAAGCCACCTAATAATGCACCTAAGTTGATGCCCATGTAGAAAATGGTGAATGCACCGTCACGGCGGTTATCGCCTTCTTGGTATAGGTCGCCAACCATGGTCGAGATGTTTGGCTTAAACATACCGTTACCACTGATAAGTAGTGCTAAACCTAGATAAAGAGCATTTACTTGGTCTAAGCCAATAGCGCCGTTAGGAAGAGCGAGTGTAAACTGGCCGAGTGCCATTAATACACCACCCACTAGGATCGATTTACGTTGTCCTAAGTAGTTATCGGCAATCCAGCCACCGATCAATGGCGTGATGTAGACTAAGCCAGTGTAAATACCGTAGAGATCAAGTGCGTCTTTCGTTGACCAACCCAGTCCACCGTTGAGGGTCGTGTCAGTCAAAAATAAAACAAGGATGGCACGCATCGCGTAGTAGGAGAAACGTTCCCATAGCTCTGTGCTAAATAATAAAAATAGGCCTCTAGGGTGGCCAAAGATGTTGTGATTGCTTGGCATAAGTTTTACTAATTTTAGGTATTAAAAGATTTTATAGTTATTCATGTATACACAGTAGGGTAAAAGTCTGCAATAGGCGTATTTTGTGGTCACGATAACTTGGTTTTGCTAAGGTGTTGATATTAAATAAATTTACTTTTAATGTGGCCCATTCTACTTGTGCTGCAAACTAATTTTCCATATTTGACCTGGTTGGTTAGTAACCTTTTTTAAAACCCTATCCAATAAAAATGTTTAGATCTATTGCCCTAGCCTATCGTTATGATCTTATAGGGAATGTTATTCATATTATCTGCGATATACATATGCTTACAGCAATGAGTCTTTTGATCTCTAAATGTTCCTTGTACAATGACTGACCAAATTTTTTACCTATGACTTTTTGGTTGATAAGTCTGTCTGTTCCGCGTAATTTCTCGCTTATCAGGACTCATTTATTAACGGCGACTAAATTGTTTTAGGCTGTGGTTAAATGTCCAAAGAACGAAGATGGCGAGTTAAATGAAACGTTGGTATTTACTTTACTGTAAGCGTGGTGATCAAAAACGCGCTCAACAGCACCTAGAAAATCAGGGGGTAGAGTGCTTTTACCCTCAAATAGAAGTCGAAAAGGTAGTGAGAGGGAAAGAGAAGCTGGTCCAAGAACCGCTGTTCCCATCCTATATCTTTGTCCGTTTTGATTATGAGCAAGGCCCAAGCTTTACTACCGTTCGTTCAACTCGTGGTGTTGTCGACTTTATTAAGTTCGGTGCAAGGCCGTATGAAGTCCAAGGTGATTTGGTTTTTGAGCTAAAAGAGTTCGAGAAGTGTTGTAGTAGCGAAGTTGAAGATTGCTGTGTTGAATTTGAGACAGGGCAAGTTGTCAAAATTAATAGTGGCCAGTTTGCGGGTGTTGAAGCTATTTACCATCAGAAAGATGGCGAAGCTCGATCCATTATGCTCGTAAAAATGATCAGCCAAGTGGTTCCGATCAGTATTGAAAACGAAGCACTACAAGCTCACGTATAAGTCAAATATTAAAAAAGTAAAAACTAGGCTTAAAACAAAAAGGCGCATAATGCGCCTTTTTTAGTATTTGATTTTTCAAACGCTTAAGCGTTATAGGCGTCGTTGTGAACGGCTTGTACCGCACGGCCTGATGGGTCTACACAGTTTTTGAATGACTCATCCCACTCGATCGCTTTTGCTGATGAACAGGCAACTGAAGGGCCGCCAGGTACACACTCTGCCGCCGATTCTAGAGGGAATAGCTCCTCAAAGATTTCACGGTAAGCATAACCTTCTTTGGTTGTTGGTGTGTTGTAAGGGAAACGGAACTGAGCAGCTTCCATTTGTTGATCCGTTACTTTTTCTTCAGCCGTTGCTTTCAATGTATCAATCCAGTCGTAGCCAACACCATCAGAGAACTGTTCTTTTTGGCGCCATGCGATTGAATCTGGTAAGTAGTCTTCAAAACACTCACGTAGGATGTGTTTCTCCATTTTACCGTTACCGCACATTTTGTCTTCAGGGTTTAAACGCATAGCCACATCGATGAACTCTTTATCCAAGAATGGTACACGACCTTCGACTCCCCATGCTGCAAGTGATTTGTTTGCACGGGCACAGTCAAACATGCTTAGAGCAAGAAGTTTACGTACCGTCTCTTCGTGGAACTCTTTTGCGTTTGGCGCTTTATGGAAGTACAGGTAGCCGCCAAAGATTTCATCAGCACCTTCACCAGAAAGTACCATTTTGATACCCATTGCTTTGATCTTACGAGCAAGCAAGTACATTGGCGTCGATGCACGAATGGTCGTTACATCGTAAGTTTCGATGTGGTAGATAACATCACGGATGGCATCTAAGCCTTCCTGAATGGTGTAAGTCATCTCATGGTGTACAGTACCGATTTTGTCCGCAACTTCACGTGCAGCAATCAAGTCGGGAGCATTTTCTAGGCCAACAGCAAATGAGTGTAGTTGTGGCCACCAAGCTTCTGATTGCTCATCATCTTCGATACGCATTGCTGCAAAACGCTTAGCGACTGCAGAAGTGATTGATGAATCAAGGCCACCAGATAGAAGTACACCGTAAGGAACGTCAGTCATTAGTTGACGCTTAACAGCAGCTTCTAGCGCTTCAGTTAGCTCTTCTTTGCTTGTGCTGTTACCTTGAACGGCTGCGTATTCGTTCCAATCGCGGATGTAGTAGCGTTGAGGTTCTGCATCTTTAGAAGAGTAGAAGCTACCAGGAGGGAACTCACTGATCGTCTTACAAACTGGAACCAGTGCTTTCATCTCTGAAGCAACGTAATAGTTGCCGTGCTCATCGTAGCCTTGGTAAAGCGGGATGATGCCAATATGGTCGCGGCCGACTAGGTATTCGTCTTTCTCTTCGTCATATAAAACGAAAGCGAAAATACCGTTAAGTTCTTCTAAAAGGTCGGCACCCATCTCTTGGTAAAGCGCAAGAATGACTTCACAATCAGAGTCAGTTTGGAACTGGTATTTATCTTCGTAGCGAGCGCGAAGTTCTTTGTGGTTATAGATTTCGCCATTAACTGCAAGAATGTGCTTTTTGTCTTGGCTGTATAGTGGTTGAGCACCACTGTTTAAGCCGACGATAGCTAGACGCTCGTGAGCAAGGATAGCTTTTTCACCGGCATAGATACCAGACCAGTCTGGGCCACGGTGACGAAGCTTTTTAGACATTTCTAAAGCAATAGGGCGAAGTGCTGCGGCATCACTTTTAATGTCGAGAATGCCAAATACTGAACACATAGAACTTCCTTTTAAATAATTTCTAAATCAACTGCATTCAATTTGCCATTCTGGCTAAAAAAAGCAACCGAATGTGAGCAAAAAAATAATATAAAGGGGTTTATGTTAGAAAATATCTACTTTTAAGGTGATTTTGGTGAGTGGCGTCTAATTGCGGTTGGTTTTTTGAACAAAAACCTCTCAAAAGTGCAAAAAAATCGCAATTTTGAGAGGTTAAATGGAACATGTTGAGTATCATATTTTATTGATGTTCGGATTCAATTGTTCACAAACATGTCGGGCAAAACCGCTACCAGCTTCGCTGTAAATGTTAAATGCCGCATCGACGCCATTCTCTTTCAGTGTTTCGAGCTGATCTGGATATTCGGCAATTGCCGCTATTTGACCTTTAAAGTTTCGTGATTTTAATTGTTCTAAGGCGGTTTGATTACCTTGGTGGTGAGGCATAGCCAAGATCACCAGTTTTACGTTTGCTGTGTCTAAGATTCGTTCCCAGAAATCCGGGTCAGTTGCGTCACCAGAAATAACGTTTCTGCCATGGCTTCTGTGGTTATGTGCCGCGTCTTCACGAACTTCTACACCTAAACTCACTTTGCCGTAGCGTGAGCGTAATTCGTCGTAGGCACCAGTACCAATGCGTCCCATACCAAGAATTAGAACTTGAGCCCGACCTGGGTCAATTCGTTTGTCACGTTGGTGGAGCTTCTCAGCAGCGTGCTCTTTTAACCAGCGACCTGATTGTTGATAAAGTTTGTGACCCGCTTTGTTGAGAGGTGCAGCGATTAAGAACGACAATGAAACGGCTATAGCCACTGCCACCAAGATGTCGCCAGACATCCAGCCCATCTTAAAAGCAAGGCCACCGACGATGAGGCCAAATTCACTGTAGTTAAACAGTGACAAAGAAGTGAGTAGGGAGGTTCGAACACGGAACTTGAATCGGTTTAGTACCAAGAAGTACAGAACGCCTTTCACTGGCAGTAACAATAAGAACAAGACTGCAAGCATAAAACCCTGAATAGTTGGCTGTTCTGACAAGCCAATATTCAAGAAGAAGCAGACGAGGAAAAGCTCTTTGAGGTTAAACAGCGACTTCGATAGCTCTGAAGCTTTTGGGTGACCGGCTAATAGCATACCTAGGATAAGGGCACCTAAGTCTGGTTTTACTCCTACAAACTGGAACAAGCCAGCACCAACAACTAATGCGAAGAAGATACCGAATAGCACCAACATTTCACCGTGCCCAACCCAATCGAGGACTTTGTAGAACAATGGGCGAAAGAAAGGCAAAGCGAACAGTGCGATCGCATACCACTCTGGAATTTTGCCCGTCGATGCAGTCAAGAATACGACAGCAAAGATATCTTGCATGACCAGAATGCCAATCGCTAGTGTGCCATAGGTAGCATTCATTTCCCCTTTCTCTTGTAGAGACTTGACCGCAAATACAGTACTAGAAAATGAAAGAGCAAAACCGAGTAGAACGATCTGTTCTATTGACATGGCTGCTAGAGATGAAATACCTAGGAACTTAAAACCAAATAGAGCGGCTGCAAAAAACAGAGTGGATAAAAGATTGTGGATCGTTGCGCCAGCCCAGATCTCTTTAGAGAGTAGGGTTTTGATGTCCAGCTTTAAGCCAATAGTAAATAAGAGAAGGGTGACACCAAGGTCAGCCAAAGTAATGATGGTGTCATTGGTTTCAAAGCCAAGGGCATAAAGCCCGAAACCTGCAACCAAAAAACCAACTAATGGGGGGAGGTGGCATTTTAAAGCAATAAATCCTGCGATAAACGCAGTGGATATTAATATAAGTTCCATAACTTGTTGTTGTAGTTCCCTAGCTTAAAAAAACGGGCCGTGTTTATACAAACACGGCCCGCGGAAAATCAGAATTGTTTTCTTTAGTCTTCAAGAAGCTTTTGCAGTAACACACCGTTGAGCATGGCGCGCTTAATCATGGCAAAGGCTCCCATCGTAGGATGTTTATCGATCTGTGATGCTACAATAGGCAGGCCGCTATGGAAAGTCGTTAACGACTGATTCTCTACATTGCGCTTAATTGCAGGGAAAACAATCTCTTGTGCCTTAGTAATATCACCAGCAATGATTACTTTCTGAGGGTTAAACAGGTTAATCGTCATCGCGATAGCCTTACCTAATTGGTTTCCTACTCGGACTAAGCTTTGCTTCGCGAGTTCATCGCCATTGATTGCGTGGTCACAAACATCTTGAATTGTAATATGTTCAAGTTCTGTTAAAGAAGATTCATAGCCTTGCTTAATGAGCTTTTGTACTCGATCAACAATGGCAGGGTTTGCCGCTACGGTTTCAAGACAACCGAAGTTACCACACTGGCATTGTTCTCCTAGCGGATCAATTTGGATATGACCAATTTCACCCACGTTACGGTTATGGCCTAAGAAAACCTGTCCATTAACGATAATACCAGCACCCGTACCACGGTGCACACTGACCAAAATAGAATCTTGACTGTCTTTACTTGCACCGAAGTAGTGCTCAGCAAGCGCCATTCCTCTAACGTCATTACCAACAAAACAAGCCACATGGAAAGTATCGCGAATAATATCGCTCAATGCGAGGTTATCGATGTCCGTGTTTGGCATGTACTCAACAACACCGGTTGTTGGGTTAACCAAGCCTGGAAGGGTGACACCAATGGCAATCAGTTGGTCGATCTTTGGCTGATGCTCAGCAATGAAAGCCTTGAGGTTATTGACCAAGCCTTGTGTAAGGTCTGATTGGTCTGAATAATCTAGGTCTTGTTGTTGGAAAGCCAACTCACGACCGCCAAGGTCATGAAGGCTTATTTGAATATAGTCTCTACCTAAGCGTACAGCGACAGAATGAAAAGGGTCGACTTCTGTGGTTAGGGAGATCGCGCGTCTACCGCCAGTAGACGCTTGTTGCGCAACCTCTTTAATGAGGCCGCGCTCCAAAAGTTGGCGGGTAATTTTTGTAACACTTGCCGGTGCGAGTTGGCTTACATCAGCCACTTGTATACGACTGATAGGCCCTTGCTGGTCTATTAGTCGGTATACCGCCGCACTGTTTAGTTGTTTAACTAAGTCTACGTTACCTATTTGTCCGCCATTCATACTTAATTGTGCTCGTATTGTCCATTAACAACAGTCGCTTTAACGTTAAAGTCTCGGTCAAATACAGCTAGGTTTGCAACCATGCCTTTTTTGATTCGACCTAGCTTGCTTTCTACACCGATAGCCGCAGCTGGGTATAGCGTAGCCATGCGAAGAGCTTCGTCTAAAGCGATACCAGCGTGCTCAACTGTATTCTGAACTGCTTCAATCATAGTCAGAGCTGAGCCGCCCAGTGTGCCGTTTTCATCAACACACTTACCATCTCGGTAATATACTTTCTTACCGACAAAAATAAAGTATTCCATGTCAGCACCTGCAGGAGCTGTGGCATCCGTCACTAATACTAGCTTTTCTCCCTTGATTTTGTGCGCAATTCTGATGTTTGCGTAATCAACGTGGAAGCCGTCAGCGATGATACCAGCATAAACTTCTGGCGTGTCGTAAATCGCGCCAACAACGCCAGGTTCACGACCGACCATAGGGGTCATCGCATTGAATAGGTGAGTAGCGAAAGTGATACCAGATTCGAAACTTTGTCGAGCTTCTGCGTAAGTCGCGTTTGTATGGCCGATTGAAACGACAACGCCAGCTTTGTGTAGGCGCTCGATATGTTCGGGATCATTTAGCTCTGGTGCCAATGTTACTTTTGCAACTAGGTCGCTGTTCTCACAAATCAGTTCAATCATTTCGCTGTCTGATTTACGAATGTGATCGACGCTATGAATGCCTTTTTTTGCAACGTTTAGATATGGACCTTCAAGGTGTAGACCAAGTGATTGGTTTTGGTACTGGTTGTGATATTCACGAGCTGCAGTAATAACTGCACGCATATCTTCGTCTGAAGAGGTGATGAGCGTAGGCAAGAAGCTAGTACAGCCTGATTTAAGGTTTGCTTCGTGCATGATCTGCATTGTTTCTGCCGTGATCTCATCGTTAAGCATTACACCGCCACAACCATTCAGCTGTAAGTCAATGAAACCTGGGCTTAGGTTTGCTCCGTTTAGATCGCGAACCTCGATTCCTTCTGGCAATTCAGAGATAGGACAGACTTTTTTGATCAGTTCATTTTCTATTACGACGGCATGATCGGTTAGAACATCACTACCAGTGTAAATTTTACAGTTACTTAGCGCGTACATAGTCAGCTAATCCTTATTTCGTGAGATCTTTTAAATTTGTTCGTTACCTAAATGTGGACTTAGTTTGCGAGCATCATTTACGTAACGATTTATCTTTTATGGGCGAACGGCTTCAAAATGGGAAGCTATTTAAGTTGTTGAAAAACATATGAACAATTGATCTTTATTATACATTTAGGTTCATTGTTAATGATTATTCATAGGGTAATCTAAAATTAGGAATACCATGTTTTTGCCTAATGATTAGATTTGAATTTTATCTATAAACGCTCATTTTTTTGAATGATAAAATAAGTTTTATGATCTCGCTAGCAAAAACCTCTGGATTTGGTAAAAACTGGTGATTAGGATCACAAATGGTAAGGTTTTAATTTGCGGGGCAAAATTAATTGAATACACTGAATAGGACTAAATTGAGCGACTAAAATAAGTTTCTCAAATGAATTCTAAAAAATCCTATAGGGGGAAACAACTGGTGAATATTCTAGGATATGCACAGAAGCTAGGTAAGGCATTAATGCTACCTATCGCAACACTTCCGATTGCGGCGCTTCTACTACGTTTAGGTCAAGGCGATCTACTTGATATTCCATTCATGGCGCAAGCTGGTGGAGCTATCTTCGGTAACCTACCATTGCTATTTGGTCTAGGTATCGCGATTGGTCTTTCTAAAGACGGTAACGGCGCAGCAGGTCTTGCTGGTGCAGTTGCTTACTTCGTACTAACAGCGACAGCAACAACAATTAACGCTGACGTAAACATGTCATTCTTCGGCGGTATCTTCGCTGGTATCATCGCAGGTCACTCTTACAACGCTTTCCATGCAACACGTCTTCCTGAGTGGCTGGCTTTCTTTGCGGGTAAACGTTTAGTACCTATCATGGCTGGTCTATTTGCACTTGTTGCAGGTGCTGTGTCTGGTGTGGTTTGGCCTGGTGTTCAATCTGGTCTAGACGCATTGGCTCACGCAGTATCAACGTCTGGCGCTATTGGTCAATTCGTTTACGGTACTCTTAACCGTGCACTTATCCCTGTAGGTCTACACCACGTATTGAACTCATACTTCTGGTTTGGTATGGGTACATGTCAAGAAATCATCGTTGCTGGTCAAGGCGCATTCGCTAACATCACTCAACTTTGTGTTGACCCATCACTAGCTAAAACTCTAGTTGTTGGCCAAGAGCACACATTCACATTCGCTAACTCTGTAACTCCAGAAATCACTACTGTAGTTAAAGAAGTGACTGAAACTGTTAAATCTGGCGACCTACACCGTTTCTTCGGTGGCGATAAAGGCGCTGGCGTGTTCATGAACGGTTTCTTCCCAGTAATGATGTTCGGTCTACCAGGTGCTGCACTTGCAATGTACCTAGCTGCTCCTGCTGAAAAACGCAGCCAAGTTGGTGGCGCATTGTTCTCAGTTGCATTCTGTTCATTCCTAACAGGTATCACAGAGCCGCTAGAATTCATGTTCGTATTCCTAGCTCCTGCTCTATACGCAATGCACGCTGTATTTACAGGTCTGTCTCTAGTAGTTGCAAACATGTTTGGTACTCTGCACGGTTTCGGTTTCTCTGCTGGTCTCATCGACTTCGTATTGAACTGGGGTCTAGCAACTAAACCATTCGTACTACTACTAATCGGTCTTGGTTTCGGTGCTCTATACTTCTTCACTTTCTCTTTCGCAATCCGCGCTTTCAACTTGAAATCGCCAGGTCGTGAAGATGATGACGAAGCTGTAGCAGCTCCTGCTGGCGACGCACCAAAAGGTGAAGTTGCGCGTCAATACCTGAAAGCTCTAGGTGGTCACGACAACCTAACTTCAATCGACGCTTGTATCACTCGTCTACGTCTAACTCTTAAAGACCGCTCTATCGCAGATGAAGCTGTTCTTAAGAAGCTTGGCGCTAAAGGTGTGGTTAAACTAGGTGAAAACAACCTACAGGTTATCCTAGGCCCACTAGCTGAAATCGTAGCTGGCGAAATGAAAGCTATCGGTGCAGGTGAAGACCTATCTGATGTAAAACTTCCATAGTGACGGAAGTACTTAATTAAGAAGTAAAGTTACTCTTAAGTAAGTTTCAAATTGAAAGCCTCCCAAACGGGAGTAATGCCGATCAGTTAAAGCCAAAGTGATCGGTTGAAGGATCCTTCCGAGCTGT
>NZ_JBGONH010000050.1:0-38872 GCF_041439075.1 Vibrio sp. FF145 | reverse complement strand
AGGTGGCGGCCTTTTTTACGATATCTAGCTCTTCAGCTTGCTCTGCTAATAATCGTTTGAGCTTGGCATTTTCAGTGGCGAGTTCTCTTTCTCTATCGCTGATTTTCGCGTCTTTTTTTACGGCTTTACGCCATCCATAGATTTGAGATTCATATAACGATAGCTGCCGTGCGGCAGCAGCGACACCGACTTTCTCTGCTAACTTAAGTGCTTCGGCTTTAAATTCAGGAGCATGTTTGATTCGTGTTTTCTTAGTTGTCATTGTCCACCTCGTTAGTGATTGTACTCACTTAACTCAGTGTCCAAAACTTCTGGTGCGGATCACTATGTATGAGGCTGAAATTCAATATATCTTGTATGGAGAGATAACTATTGCGGGAAAAGAGTTATAGAGAATTGGTGAGAACACTAAAGGGTGTAATTAAATAACGAATGCAACTACTGCTAGCTTCAGTGCTTCTGCTTTAAATTAAGGGGAACGTTTAATTGTAGTTTCTTGGTTGTCATTGTTCACCTCTTTCACGATTGTACTCACTTAACTCGATGTCCAAAAAGTGCTGGGGCGGATCACTGTTTAAAACGACTTTTAGTTGAGCTTTATTCACTTTAAACTTGCCAAGAAATTGTTGATTACTCATTACAGCTCAAGGTATTCCACTAGAGCTTCTGGTAATTTCATCGATTCCTGTATCCAGAGCTGTATGTAATGAAGCTAACCCAACTCAATGCTTTTAAAGCCATTGTTGAATGTCAAACCGTCACTGCCGCGGCAGAGCGCTTATCGCTTAGTCAATCCGCCGTCAGTCGACTATTAGCCAATTTAGAACAAAGAATTGGCTTTCAACTTTTTACTCGTAAACGAAATCGCTTGGAGCTTAGTAATGAGGGAGAAGCCTTCTATATTGAAGTATCCAAAGTCTTTGATGCTGTATCAAGTCTCGATCACGCTGCGCATTCAATTCGCTCGCGCCATTTCGGGACACTGAATATTGCTGCGATGCCTCTTCTCTCAAACGCCTTTTTGCCAAGAATCTTGGCGGTCTTTTTAAAGCAAGCGCCTAAAGTCAAAGTCGGGTTTAAAACATATCGTTCCGAAGAGGTGAATCAGCGGGTTCAAAGTCAAACAACAGACATTGGCTTTGCGTTTATTGATGACCACCTCGCGGGTGTAAAAGCACAAAAAGTAGAATGCGAATGCGTTTGTCTTATCCCCTCCGATTCGCCACTGGCCAAACGCTCGGTCATAGACATCTACGATATTGCGGGTCAAGTGCTCATCCGCCACGAAAAGGATATTACTCAGAGAAGAGTCGATGCATTGTTACGTCGCTATGACCTATCAACGATTGAGCAAATCGAAGTCTCACTGGCAAGCACCGCTGCAACCTTAGTTCGAGAAGGTGTCGGGATCGCGATCACTGATCCATTTACCGCTTACATGGAAAGCGAGCACCCAAAGGTCGTAATGAAACCACTTGTATTCGGCCTGCCGTTTGAATTTGATATCCTCTACCCTTCGTTAAAGCCCATTCACCGAAATGCGGAACAGTTCATTGAGCAATTCATGTTACAAGCTGACGCGATGAATATTCAGCTCAAAATTGGGCCAATGCGAAACCTCAGTGAATATGATTCTGAGTAAGTTCACAATTACAGAGATGCCAGACTACTTTGGTGAAATCAATTTATACTAATAAAGTCAATACCTTGAGATAACACCAGCCTCTCATCATTCCTTTTTTGCATACTAGTCTCCAGCTTAGTCATTGGCGACGAATATGCCTTCTTCCTTAAGCTCTCAACCAGAAAAACAAAAATCAATAAGGAAGAAATTATGAAAACGCGCGTCTCTGTGATTGGCTCCGGTAATGCTGGATTAACAGCGGCCTATCACTTTACCCTACAAGGTGCTGATGTCTGCCTCTATGGCTCGCCAGGTTTTGACCATCCTCTGGCAGACATAGAACAACGAGGAGGGATCTGTGCACTTGAAAGCTTTAATGACGTTGAACTGACTTACAGTGGCTTTCAGGCGTGTGACAAAATCAGCCGCGATTTGGCAGAGACAGTCTCATATGCCGACTTACTCGTCTTACCGGTCCCATCATTTGCGCAAGAGCCACTCTTTACTCAAATGCTGCCTCATTTACGTGATGGCCAAATCATCATGCTTATGCCAGGGAATTATGGCTCATTAGCGCTAAATCAAATTAAAAATGAACAAGGGTTTGCCCATTTAGATATCACTTTTGTTGACGCAATTTCGATTCCCTGGGCAACTCGAATTGTTGGGCCTGCAGAGATCGCTATTTTAGGTATGAAAGAGCACCTTCCTGTCGCCGCTTATCCTGCAGATCGCACGGAAGAGGCTATTGCAGCCTTACAAGCTGTGATGCCTTTACCTCTAACAAGGCTTAGTAATGTCATTGAAGCCGGATTAGAGAACATCAACTTTGGCGGACATCCATTACTAACAACACTCAATATTGGCTTACTAGAAAACTTCGATGGCCAATTCAATTACTACAAAGATTGCTGCTCAGTTTCAACAGCAAAAGCGGCAGCAGTAATGGAGTCAGAGCGTCAATCCATAGGCAAAGCGCTAGGATTACAACTGTTGCCTGAGCTTCAAGCAATGAATGCCCTTTACGGTATGAAATGTGAAAGTGTTTATGAGGTTAACCGCACTTCAGAAACCCACGGCAAACTGAACAGCGCACCCAACTCAGCCAGCAACCGATACATCACGGAAGATGCCGCTTACCTTCTCGTCCCTTGTTACGAGCTCGGTAAACTGGTCGGTATTGACACACCTATGGTGACATCTTGTCTGCACATCGACAATGCGTATAACGAGACCAATTATTTCGAATCTGGAAGAACATTAAAAAAAATGGGACTTGGCGATATGTCCGCTCAACAAATCATGGAATTCGTTAGCTAACGTGAAGGAACAGCTTTTGGGCTAAATCCGACCAATGGGGCTTCGGCCCCATAAGAAATAAAAGGACATCGTAATGACAAAATTTAAGTTCCCTTCTGCCTACACAATTTTGATGATACTGACCGTACTAATGGCCATTTTAACTTGGGTTATACCGGCCGGTCAGTACCAGATGGAAACCAATGAAACACTAGGCCGTATGGTGCCAATGGTTGGTACGTATCAAACCGTTGATTCAAACCCTCAAGGTATCGTCGATATTTTAATGGCACCAATTCAAGGCTTCTATGACCCAGGTAGTTACGTGGCGCGTGCAGTGGACGTCGCCCTATTTGTATTGGTTATCGGTGGATTTTTGGCTGTAGTAACCCAAACCGGCGCGATTGATGCAGGCATCGCCGGAACCATGAAACGCCTATCAGGTCGCGAGAAATGGATGATCCCTATTCTAATGGGGTTGTTTGCGCTGGGTGGTACCGTTTACGGCATGGCGGAAGAAACTATTCCTTTTTACGCACTGCTGATACCTGTAATGATCGCAGCAGGTTACGACAGTATCGTTGGCGTTGCTATTATCATGGTTGGTGCTGGTATTGGCTGTTTAGGCTCTACTATTAACCCTTTTGCGACTGTCATTGCCTCTAACGCAGCTGAAATCAATTTTATGGAGGGCTTTGCTCTACGTGCCGTGATCCTTGTTCTTGGTTGGATCGTTTGTGTTATCTATGTCATGCGCTATGCAGAAAAAGTGAAAAACAACCCTGAGCTTTCAATCGTCGCTCACCAGAAAGAGTCAAACTTAGAATATTTCCTGCACAGTAAAAAGCAAGAAACACCAGAGCTAAACAACACACGTAAAGCGGTACTGGCTATCTTCGGTTTAACTTTCGCCGTTATGATGTGGGGCGTATCCGCAGCAGGATGGTGGATGGCTGAACTCTCCGCTCTATTTCTTGGCTCAAGCATTCTTGTTGGCTTCGTTGGCCGGATGTCAGAAGTTGAAATTACCGACAGTTTTGTAAACGGAGCGCGCGATCTTCTGGGAGTGGCCCTGATCATAGCTATTGCTCGTGGCCTTGTGGTCGTCATGGATAACGGCAACATAACCCACACCATTTTGCATTACGCGGAAGGCTTATTAGGCGGGTTAAACGAAATCGCATTCATCAATGCTATCTACTGGGTCGAAGCCGTGATGTGTTTGGTCGTTCCCTCTTCTTCAGGGCTTGCGGTACTCTCAATGCCAGTTCTTGCCCCACTCGCGGATTTTGCTGGTGTTGGCCGTGAACTGGTTGTCACTGCCTACCAATCTGCCTCTGGTTTACCAAACCTTGTGACACCGACATCGGGCGTGGTGATGGGCGGTCTAGCCATTGGGCGAGTCGCTTACTCATCTTGGCTAAAATTCATTGGTCCATTGCTTGGCGTACTTTGTACCATGGTCATGATTCTTCTAAGTATTGGCGTTGTGATCAGCTAATCTGGCTGAAGTATACACCCAACAGCAACGTCAATTAGCTGTAGATTAAAGTTCATCTCGGGGCTGGCTATCCCCTTTAGAGGTGAACTTTGTTTATTCAGCCATTAATGAATAGTGACAAAATTGCATATTGAGTTGCTGATAGATTGATTTAACGCAGTCTTAAGAAAGAGAAACGTCGCTAAGATGCTCTGCTCCCTCCAGTAGAACTGGACACTTCACTAAGCAATTTTCCGATACCAAAAGTTATACGTTGCTCTTGCACTCCCATACAACTAACCCACAACCTTCAGGCTCTTTTTACCACTCATCGACAAACTTCCCGTTGCAGCATCTTCAATATGATCACTCCACCACGCCATTAGAACTTTACGACGTTCAAGGTAATCAGTGCGGTTGTATGCGCTTCTTACCTTATCTCTATCCACATGAGAAAGTGCAGCTTCAATAATGTCTGGATCAAAATTCTGTTCATTTAGAGTGGTACTGGCTAATGCGCGTAAACCGTGAGAAGTTTGCCTGCCCTTCATACCCATTCTTACCAATGCTTTATTTGCTGTCTCTTTGTTGATGTGATTGTTGTTACTTTTGTCTGCTGGGAAAAGGAATTCACTATCCCCCGTAATGAAATCAATCGTTTCTAATAGGTCTAAAGTTTGTTTTGTTAAAGGGACAGTATGCACTCTTCCCTTTTTCATTCGCTCAGCAGGAATGATCCAAAGCATCTCTTCTCTGTCAATTTCATCCCAACGAGCCCCAGCGGTTTCAGTTGGCCTTGTCATGGTGTGAAGTTGCCATTCTAGCAAGCAGCGAGTGATAGGTTTAATGGATGCGTAGTTGATTGTTTTGAGGAGCTCTGGAAGCTCATCTGGGGCTAACGTAGCTTGGTTGGTTACTTTAGCGGTTTCAAATGCTTTACCAATGCCAGCAAGCTTGTTGTGTTCAATCACACCCGTGTTTACTGCAAAGGTCATTATCTCATTGAGGTTGCGGCACAAGCGTCCCACTGTTTCTAGTTTACCTTGGTTCGCAATGGGTTTAATTACTTTGATCGCTTGAGGAGCCGTGATATCGCTAAGTGGACACTTTCCCAGATTCGGCAAAAGGTACTTTTCTATTCGTTGTTTTAACTTTTTAGCCGTTTGCTCTTTGACGCTTGTTCTCTTCACTTCAATCCAGTCATCAAATACCGACTGTAACGTATTCGCCAATTCTAACTGTTTTTCTCTAAGAGTAGTGTCACGGTGCTCTTTAGGGTCAATACCATCAGCAAGTAGTTCTCTAGCTTCAATAGCTTTGGTTCGAGCTTTAGCAAGCGATACAGATGGGTATTTACCAATACTGAGGTTTGCTCGTTTGCGAGTAATTGGACGGTAATAGTTAAAGAGCCACAATTTGGAACCATTCGGCTTTATTCTCAATGCAAGACCATCACCATCGAGCAGGCTATATTCCTTTTCTTTTGGTTTTGCTTGTAAGATCTGAGTCGCTGTTAATGGGGTTGTTTTCCTAGCCATAGTAACATCACCAATCCATATTTCCTGTAGTGTTACTAACAGTGTTACTTTAAACGGTGGATTTTACAACACATCACGGAATCTCTTGGGACCAAGAAATAGCTAAGAGTCTGATAAAGCGAGGAATTACAGGCACAAAAAAGCCCACACTAGGTGGGCTCTTTCGTATAATGTGGTGCCCGCTACTGGACTCGAACCAGTGACACCTTGCATGTCATGCAAGTACTCTAACCAACTGAGCTAAGCGGGCAATGCTGTGAAACTTATCTAACCGCTTTATTAAGTGGCTAACGCTTCAGAACGAGATGGATAATAGCGAGTGATTTGGATACGTGCAAGGATAAATTTGCACAAAACTGTTTGTTTGCTTTTAAAAACAACAATCAGAATAAAATTTAAACACAAAGCAGATCAATGGCTTGAAGTAGATCACATTTAAGTTCAACTTCGATGATTACAGACATCAGCATGCTTCGCGTCTTTTCTCCCTTTAATGAGCACTTCGGCGCAAGGTATTAGTTAGAATCTTCGTCCATATCGAATACGACGTTGTAGTTCTCGGTATAAGTACAGTTAGGTTGACGACTACAAGTAAAGAAACGTCGGCCTTTATAATCGCCATGGCTTGCCAGCTTGATGATCATAGGGCTGCTACATTTCTTACAGAATCGAACTTCTTTAGATGGCTCAATCAAATCGATGTGTGCTGCCAGTAACCTCTTCAAACGGCTCACTTGATAACTGTGCTTAATTGAAGCGCCAATAAGTGGAAGGCCAGCCGATTTACAAACGTGCATCAATAGCTTCTCGCGATCAACCTTTCCTTTATTCAGCTCTTTTCCATTGTCCAATTCGATGATTACGCGTGGCTCTAACGTTCGCGGGTCGCACACTACAAAGTCAAAATAACTGCGTGAGATTTTGTTGTTCGCAATAAACCAATTCTTTTTATTGTTCGCCTTAGCGGGGGCAACAATGTTAGACATGCTCACTTTAGCAAATACTTCCCCATGGTTACCCACTGCGGATTTGAGTGCGTTATAGAAGGTCGCTTGTTGCGCCGACATTAACGAACCTTTCTTTTGATAAGCATGATCTTTGGTGTCATCATTTTTTACTAGATAGTTTTGAATAAAGTAAAAGAACACAACCAGAACAATTACAACGATAAAAATATTAGTCATTTTCCAACACAATCACATTTGTATAGGGATTAAGAGAGTGGTTAGCGTATGTAGAAAAGCGTCACGTGGCAAGCAAAAGAAGCAGAGCTGCGAATTGGAATCATGACCTTTGAACGCTTTAATCGCCAGAGGCTGTCTCTTTATCGGCTTCGACAGTTCAAGACGCACATCTCCTATTTAATAATCAAATCATCAATTACATATTAAATTGATTCAGATCAAATCGCACCAAGTTGTGACCAATTAGCATGAAAAACGTTAGGCAAATGTTAATAAGGAAATTGCTGTGGAACTCAAACAAGACCCAAGATGTTATACCGATGTGTGTGTCGATGGTAAGTGGTTCCATTATGACCACTGTGGAACTCAAGCTTATATGCTAAAAGGTGGCGCTTCAGCAGTCATTGAACTCGCTCGAGAACCAGCAACAGAGAGTGAGCTAGTTGAAATGTTAGAAAGTATCGCTAAGTAATACTCTTAATAGATAATATAAAAACTAAGCGAATAGGAGTTGATAACACCCTTATTCGCTTAGTTGCTTAGTTGCTTAGTTAAATGGTTGCTTTAGGTTCTTTTACTCGATTAAATTTAAACGCTTCTGCCTAAGGGGAATGATTCAGATGAGGCTGCCAAGTATTTAAATTACAGGTTCATTTAAGCTGTATTTTCGCACTAAGCTGTATTTTTCGCTAAGCAATGACTACCTGGTTGCGCCCTGATTGTTTTGCTTGATATAAAGCGTCATCTGCTGATTTCAAATGCTGTTTGTAGGTACTGCTATTTAATTCTTGATACGTTAAATGAATGGTCGCACCAATTGATGTAGTTAACGCTAACGGACCGGAATACGTTTCTATCGTTTGATCAGCGATTGTTTGCCTTATCATTTCCAACTGTTCGTCTGGGTCTTGAGTGCCAGCAAGCAGTAAAACGAATTCTTCCCCACCCCATCGAGCCAACACATCGTTTGTTGATAGCGCTAGCTCTATACGCTTAGCAACCTCTACCAAAACTTGGTCCCCAATATCATGTCCGTATGTATCATTGACTCGTTTAAATTGGTCTAAGTCCAAAATAGCAAGCGTATACCCGAACGGCGACAAACGGTATGGCATTGGCTGAGTTAACAATTGTTCCAGGTAGCGTCTATTGAATAAACCTGTCAACTCACATCTCGTCGATTGCTTAACCAACTCTTTGTTGGTCTTATGCATAGTGCATAACCTTACCAGAAGTACAGCAATGCTTATGATGACCATAACACCGAGTACGACAACAATGCGGTCTTTTAAGCTCTGTTTATCTAGCGTCATATCTGCGAGCTCTTTTTCTGCATTAAGCAGTTCATTCTCTTTCGCTAATGAAGCCGTCGCAAAGTCTTGTTCTAATAAAAAGATATCACTCTGACGCTTTTCAAATAACAGCGCTTTGTTGCCCTTGTAATAAAGCTTGAAATACCGAAGTCCAATTTCACTGTTGCCTTTAGATTCATAGTATTCTGCAAGCGCTTTGAAACCAAGCACCTTCCAACTACGGCTGCCAACAATATCAAACATCGTAGACGAACGTTTTAGATCAAAGAAAACAAAGTTATCTTGGTTCAAACCGATATTTGCTAAAGCTCTGTTTAAGTAACACTGACCCAGTTGGAGTGTGTACTTTGCAACACCCGGGTAACCAATACATTGGTTTGTTACTTTCCTTGCTAACTCAAAGTTCTTTTCTGCTAGCAGTACTTCACTCTGAGCTTTTAGAAGAAGGATTTTGTATCTTTCACTTACGCTATCATCATTAAATTTGGTGGCACTTTTATAAGCCTCTCGACCTTTTACTAAGTCGCCACTGCGTAGATAAGCAAATGATTCATTAACATATAACACACCGATGGTTGAACCGTCGCGTAATCCACTTTTGATATAGAGTTTTTTGGCCTGTTCGATAAGTTTGAGTGCTTTCGGCCAATCTTCCAGATAGATATAAAGCAATGCCATATTCGACATCAACTTACTGTTATAGATATGCCGTGGGTATTTCTTGCCAAGATTTAAGCCCTTATGAAAAAAATATTGAGCTTCGGAAAAATCATTTTGGATGTTTTTGATCGACCCCACAGTGTTGTAGGCTTTTATCAACAGTTCTTCATACTGGATTGATTCAGCGATACTTATTGCTGCTTTAACTTGAGATTCAGCCTCTACTAATTCACCTTGACTCATCTGCTCAATCGCTAGTTCAACTAAAGATTGCGCCTTTAACCACCCCATATCTTCACGCTGTGCTAATGCCTTGATCTGTCGTGTGTATTCAGACACAGCCTGTTTATCGAGATCATGCTGTGCGAGATTCGATAAAATCATTAGTTCATAACCACGATAGATAGCTTTATGTTGCGTAGGGCTCGTTGCTTTTAAGGTTTCAAGCTTTTGGGAGGCAAGTTTTGGATCACCGCGAGACACATTAAGGATTTCAATGAGTTCAGCGCCATATTGAGTCCCTGATAACTCTTTTTCGGGGCTGTACGCGCCTGGGGTTTCTGGTCGAATAGTCTGTAAATCGTCGTCATAAGTTGGATAGAGTAAATACAATCCTAGTACAACACTGATCAGTACGACGAGAAAAAATGAGCCTAACACTCTGTTGTTATTCATTTATAAGTGCCATTACTGATTGCATACCAATTTAATCGACGGTTACCTTAAGCGGTTTCACATTGTACCCGACACATATGGAGATTTAAATCCTGCACATGGGTCGATCCGCGTAGTATTTTTCTCATAAATTAGAATAATCAGATAATTTTCTTGATTTAACTCAGGCAATGATTCTGTAAAAAGGCGTTATAGTTATTTTCCTGTTCCAGCCTCCGTGACTTCTTTAGAAACAACGGAGCAAAATGAGAATTAACAATGACCCAAATTAATGAACAACGTCTCGTAGAACATTTCTGCGATCTAGTGAAAATTGATAGTGAATCTCGTAACGAAAAAGCGATTGCTGAAGCTTTGGCTGAGCAACTCGGTGAACTGGGTTTTGAAGTTCACAAACTGGCGGTTCCTGAAGAAGTGTCTAACGGTTTCAACATCTACGCTCGTCTAGATGGCACTCTTCCAGGTAGCACAGTATTCAGCTGCCACATGGACACTGTAACGCCAGGTATCGGTATTGAGCCAATCATCGAAGACGGTATCATCCGTTCAAAAGGCAACACAATTCTAGGTGGCGACGACAAGTCTGGTATCGCAGCTATCATGGAAGCGGTTCGTTGCATCAAAGCTGAAGGCCAAGAGCACAAAACTATCGAGATTGCGTTTACTGTATTCGAAGAAGGCGGTCTGTTCGGCTCTTTGAACTTCGATATGTCATACATTCAGTCTGAGCACGCTATCGTACTAGATACAGGCGGCCCAATTGGCACTATCGTCAATGCAGCACCTGGCCAACAGAAGATTGTTGCTAACATCAAAGGTCGCCCTGCTCACGCGGGTTTAGCGCCAGAAGAAGGCATCAGTGCCATTCAAGTGGCAGCAGACGCTATCACTAAGATGAATCTACTTCGTATCGATGAAGA
The DNA here is from genome assembly GCF_041439075.1 of Vibrio sp. FF145. NCBI lineage: Bacteria > Pseudomonadati > Pseudomonadota > Gammaproteobacteria > Vibrionales > Vibrionaceae > Vibrio > Vibrio sp. FF145. The sequence goes on along the minus strand of NZ_JBGONH010000050.1, from coordinate 28,179 downwards.
AACTACGGCAAACGTCGGTATTGTTGAAGGTGGTCAAGCGACTAACATCGTAATGCCAGAGCTTAAAGTCGTGGCTGAAGCTCGCTCTCTAAACGGAGAAAAGCTAACAGCTCAAGTTGAGCACATGATCTCGACATTCCAAGAGAGTGCAAAACAGTTTGGCGCTGAAGTAGAAATCGAATCGACTCGTGCTTACGATGCATTCGTTATCGCAGACGATCACCCGCACATTCTTTCTATCAAGTCCGCATTCGAGAAGCTTGGCGTAACAGCGAACACTAAACGCACTGGCGGCGGTAGCGATGCAAACAACTTCAACGCGAAGGGCCTAACAACGGTTAACCTTTCTACAGGTATGGCGAAAGTTCACACCACTGAAGAGTACATTGCAGTGAAAGACATGGTCGCAATCACTGAGTTTGTTGTCGCTTACGTGACTCAATAGTCTTACTAGTCAACTAGCCTGTCTTATTTGTTAACGAGCCTGTCTTATTCGTTGACGAAATAAAAAATGCCATCTAGTTAACGTCAAAAAGCCGAGTTCACATGTAACGTGTGACTCGGCTTTTTTGTTGTCTTAATTTAGACAGAAGTTCTAATCTAAAAACCCCTACGCTTCCAAAACTGCCCTTCGTCTTTCGCAACAAGGTCGAATGTCTTATCAGCAATGATGTTGCCTTTTAGCTCGACGGTCATGCGCCATTTACCGAGTTTGTTGGAGACAGGCGCCCAGATAGTATCGCCTAAGTAAAAATCCCAGTCATTGTTGCCGACATGCTCTTCACCATCGAACGGTTCGAGCACTTCACCCGTGTCGGTGGTGATGTTCGGGTGATAGATGCAGTAACGGATTTTTTCACCTTTGGCTTTTTTGATATTCAAGATATAGCCAAATTCCACGTCGATTTCAGCATCAACGGTAGTGGTGAACTCTTGGATTTTTGGAAGATCTTTAGATTTGGAATCCCACGTTGTGTAGATGCCGTAAGATGTCATGTCGACCACAACAGAGCGCTTTGCCATTTCAATCGTTACCTTGGAGTTGTTCTATTAATTAATTCTATTTGCCACTCACCCAAGCTGGATAAGCACGAGGCTATTCTTGCCAATCTTTTGCCATGCGCTTAATCACCGACGGTTCGATGTCGTGGATGCTGCCATATTGCTCTCGGCACACTTCTATAACCAAATCCGCTTTGTATTTAAATGCGAGTTGGCGGTAAGCTTTCATTTCCCAGTGCTTAATAAAGGTATTCGAAACAACCACATCAAGCCCTTGCTTCAAGCCGTTTTCAGCCGTGTTCTGACACCACTCATGCGCTTGCTGCAACTGCCTTGGGTCAAAATTATAGTCGCCTTGCTCATTCACGTAATACATATCCGCTTCGACATGCAATGCATCGTAGTTTTTTGCTTTTGTTGACTTGCCGGAACCGGGCAACCCTCGAATGAGTATTAACTTCATCTGTCACTTTACAGGCTAATTTTAAAACATGAGTTTATCTTAAATAGTGACGAGTTTCTCTGATAACTACCGTTGCTCAACATCCGAAAACCGAGTCCTTATACTCGACTCAGATAATCACTGAATACAATGAGACTCCCCTCGACGCTGGTGGATGACTTCTGATAGCAAACACAAATAATTTACAACCATCCATTTTGTATATCGACAAGCGTATCAAACTACTATAGATTTAGATGTATAGACGTCTACATATCTAGCTTAGGGAGAAAGCTTTGCCTATTCGCATTCCAGACCAATTGCCAGCATCTGATGTTCTTCGTGAAGAAAACATCTTTATTATGCCGTTATCAAGAGCATCGACACAGGAAATTCGTCCACTTCGAGTCTTGATCCTCAACCTAATGCCAAAGAAGATTGAAACTGAAACTCAATTCTTACGCCTACTATCCAACAGCCCATTGCAAGTCGATGTAGAGCTGTTGCGTATTGATGACCGACCAAGTAAAAACACGCCGACAGAACACCTTGATAACTTCTACCGTCAATTTGAAATGGTCAAAGGGAGAAACTTTGATGGATTGATCATCACTGGTGCGCCACTTGGCTTGGTTCAATTTGAAGACGTTATCTACTGGGATCATCTAAAAACCATCATGGAATGGGCAAACAAGCATGTGACCTCAACCTTGTATGTGTGTTGGGCTGCTCAAGCTGGCTTAAAGCTCTTGTATGATTTACCAAAGCGAACTCGTAAAGATAAGCTTTCTGGGGTTTACAACCACGAGATACATAACCCGTACCACCCAATTTTACGTGGCTTCGACGATACCTTTTTGGCACCGCACTCTCGCTATGCTGATTTCTCTCAGGAATACTTGGCCGAGCATACCGACCTTGATGTTCTTGCGACTTCTGATGTGGCGGGCGTATACCTTGCGGCAACCAAAGATAAGCGAAACGTGTTTGTAACCGGTCACCCTGAATACGATGCGCATACACTTCACAACGAATACATTCGTGATTTGGGTGAAGGCATGGAGCCTGTGATACCAATCAACTACTACCCGAACAACAATCCAGACAACAAGCCTGTAGCAAGTTGGCGTAGTCATGGACACTTATTGTTTTCAAACTGGCTTAACTACTGCGTTTACCAACAAACGCCTTACGATCTGGATCACTTCAGCGAAGACAACTTCACCAAGGACGACTAAGTTCTTTCTTCCGATTCACAAACACATTAAGCCGTCTTCCATAGGTTGTTGATAAAACACCAAATGGGACACGGCTTTTTTATGGTGTTTGGGTCGCATTCCATAATCGACATAACACTTAAATGTATTCGATTTCATATCATAGGTTTGTGTTCAAAAGGAGCTGCACATGCCTAACAAGTCGCTATTACCAAAATCCACCCTGATATCTCATCTAACGCTATTCGCCTCTGTTTCTTTGGTAGGTTGTGTTTCTGTAACCGAAGGTCCACCAAAAATGGCAAGTGATCCAATTGCGATGTCTCAATCACGTATTGAATTGGGTTTGGGCTACATGGGACAAGGTAATATGGTCAAGGCACGTGAAAACCTAGAGCTCGCTATCAAACACGCTCCTAGCTATTACCGCGCCCAACTTTCGATGGCACATTATTACGAGCAAGTTGGCGAAGTAGATGAAGCAAGAACGACTTACCGCAAAGCACTCAGTCTAGATTCAAGAAACGGCAATGTATTGAATAACTACGGTACGTTCTTGTGTAAACAAGGCGAATACGAGCAAGCTGATAAATATTTCAATCGCGCTATTGACCAACCCTACTACTACCTTGTCTCTGCAAGTTATGAGAATGCGGCATTCTGCGCGTTTAAGGCTGGTAATACCGACCAAGCAAAATACTACTTCACACGAGCGATTGACCACGATCCAAATCGCGTAAAATCGATACTACAGCTATCAAAAATTGAAGTGAGTGACGCCGATTACAACGACGCTAGGCTTCGTTTATTCAAATTCCACCAGCGTTATGGCTACCAAATTCCATCGCTTAAAATCTTGGTCGATCTTGAAAACAAAGCAGGTAACAGTGCTCTAGAGAAGAAATATCAGAGCAAGTTAGATGAGTTACTTTCTGCTTAGCTTATATGCAAAACACAAAAAACGGGCTTGTTGCGTTAACAACAAGCCCGTACGTAATTTCAACTTAATGTCTTAACTTCGCGCAGGCGCTATTTTAGCGCGATCCACTCTTGTCTTTGCTCGTCATCCATAAAGGTCCATGCGATAAAGCGACTTACCTTCTGGCCTTGCGACATCTCGACGACTTTTACTTGTTTAGCTCTTAGCTTACCCAACTCTGAACGAACCATATCGACGTTGTCTTTCTTAGAAATCAATGTCGTGAACCACAATACTTGAGTAGCAAAAAGTTGGCTCTCTCTCGCCATTTTCATAATGAAAGCAGCTTCGCCACCCGGACACCAAAGTTCAGATTTCTGGCCACCAAAGTTTAAGGTTGGTTTCTCTTGCTTAATCGATTTGTCTTGCTTGGCTGGCTTCTTATTCATCTCGGGCTTGAATGACTTGCCCGCTTTCTTAGCTCGGTTTGCCGCTAAGTTATCCAGTTTACGTTGTGATCCCTTTTCCGCCTCTTCTAGAGAACTATGGAATGGAGGGTTACAAATAGTGACGTCGTAACGTTCATTATCCTTAATCACGCCCTTAAAGATAGATTCAGAGTCCGCTTGTAGACGAGCTCGGATCTTACCTTTTAGATTAGGGTTACTTTCAGCAATGAAGTTCGCTGTTTTGATGGAGACTGAATCGACATCCGTACCCGTACAGCGCCATTTATACTCTGTCGCGCCAATGATTGGGTAAATACAGTTTGCACCAACACCGATATCTAATGCTTTCACAGAGGCGTGGTTATAAGGCTCACCTTGTCCATCGCTGTTTAGGATGTCTGCCACTCTGTGGATATAATCTGCACGGCCAGGAATTGGTGGGCACAAGTAGCCAGCAGGAATATCCCAATGCTTAACGCCATAGTGATGCGCCAGTAAAGCCTTGTTAAGTAGCTTAACAGCCAATGGATCAGAGAAATTAACGGTGTCTTCGCCCACCGGGTTCTTGATCAGGTGTTCTTTTAGCTCTGGCAACGCTGCAACCAATAACTCAAAGTCGTATCGACCTGTGTGTTGGTTTCTTGGGTGTAATCCACCTTGAGGCTTCGCTGCCGAACGTCTTTTCTGTGCTGCATTCTTGTTAAATGCAGTTTTATTGAAAGAACCCTTATTCGATGATCCTTTATTCGCACCCGGTTTACCTTTGCTATCTTTTGCAAAAGGTCGCTTTGCTTTGTTGTCAGCACCTTTGGGAGCACTGTTTTTGCGGTCTGATGTGTTCTTTGTAGAAATACGCTTGTCGCTGCTTGGCTTGCCTGCATTTGGCTTAATATCACCTTGCTTGCGGTTACCTTGCGTACTATTACCTTGAGTACGGTTACCTTCGTTAGCTTGGTTATCTTTTGTTTTTGCTGCGGAGGTACTGTTTTTCGACAGGCTTAGCGTCGTTCTATTTTGTGATTGGCTCATTGGGCTACTTCTTTAAATCTAAATACATCATGAATAAACGGGCATCTAACTCAAGTTGATGATATTCCGGTTCCATGTGACAGCATAGTTGGTAAAAGGCTTTGTCGTGCTCTTTCTCTTTGATGTGCGCCAGTTCGTGTACCACCAACATTCTCAGCAAAGGTTCTGGCGCATTTTTAAAAACACTGGCGATACGAATCTCATTCTTCGATTTGATCTTTCCACCATGATTTTTCGCGACGTAAGAGTGCAGACCTAATGCATTATTAATTAGGTGTATCTTGCCGTCATAAATCACTTTACTGATCGGTGGTGTTTTTTTCATATAACGATTTTTAATCTCAATCGCATAGTCAAACAGGGCTTTCTCGCTTTTTATTTCATGATTCTTTGGGTAGCGAGCTTCGAACCACGGCACCAACTTTCCCGATTCAACTAGTTGAGTTACCGGATCGAGAATGTGCTTCGGGTAGCCTTGGATATAGCGTAAAGAAGGATGCATGCTGAAAGACCGTACAAGTTACACCACGACAATACGTTGTGGTCTTGAAAATTGAGCCGCATAGTGTAACTGATCACACTTTTCTAATCACCTAGGATTCGTTACACTTTAGCGAGATTCACCAAGAGCTAGACTCAAAAAGAGATTATAAAAATGAAACGTGTTGTATTGTACGTCGCAGACAAATGCCCGCACTGTAAAGATGCGCAGCGCTATTTGGATTCAAAGAAAATTGTTTACCGCCTAACGAATGCAAAGATGCAGCGTGGCCGTAAAGAGTTGCAAGCGATGGGGGCTCGCTCTATCCCCGTACTTAAAATCGGCGACCAGGTGATGGTCGGCTGGAATCAGAAGAACTTCGATAAGATGTATAACTCAAAGAGTACCTAAGTGCTCTAAGCCAGTAATACTTCTATATAATAAAGCCCGAATGTCCAATCTAGGATACTCGGGCTTTGTTGTTCTATACCATTCTAAATCACACGTAGCGCTTAACGAAATCAATAAAGGTTCGGTCCGCCTTCGACAAGTACCCTTCCTTTCTCCACGCCAAAGATAAGTTCAGCTTCACAGGGTCTTTAAATGGCACGCCTACTACGTCTTCCTCGTATTCTGTCACCAAGCTAAGCAGCGCAGTAATGGCAAACTCTCGCTTCACGATAGAAAGAATCATTGGCAATAAATTGGTTTCGAACGCGATGGTCATATCGAGATTGTACTTTTTACAGGTCGCATCAATAAAATCACGGTGGAAATAACCCGACTTGAACATAATCAGTTCTTGAGCGAAAAACTCTTCAAAGGTGATGGATGCTTGCGTTGCCAATGGGTGTTCTTTACCAACAACTGCTAGCATCTCAGAACTCAACAAGTGATCGGTTTCGAGATCATCTGGCACATTTTCATGATTGATAACCCCAATATCCAGTTCGCCGTTTAATAACATTTCACGAATCGATGCGGTGCCGGCATCAATTAAAGTCAGTTTTAGGTTTGGGTATTGGCTTTTGAATGCCATCACGACTTGCGGGAAAAAGTAACTGCCCATCATGCTTGGAGCGCCTAATCGCACTTCTCCCTTTTCTAGTCCCTTTAGCTCATTCATTGCGAGTTGAGCATCATTGAACTGTTGGGCGATTCGCTTCGCATGCTCAAATAATACTTTGCCCTCTTCCGTTAAGGTGACGGATTTATCTCCGCGACGAAATAGAATCAACTCAAGTGTCTGCTCTAGTTTTTTAATGGAGATACTCAATGCAGGCTGTGCGATATGCAGCGCTTTGGCGGCCTGAGTGAAATTGCCAAACTGAGCAACAGCCAGAAAATGTCGAAGTGGTTTTGATTCAAGCATGTCGATATATTAATTATATAGAGGTGATATTTTTAATATATTTCTTTAATCACTATTGTACTGATAACTTGTTCACAAATAGCTTACTAACTCGCGCAGGCACAACGTAAATGTTTGATAAAGGCAGCCCTCAATACAAACGTATCACCCAATCATTGGCGATTGGATCGTTTATCATTTTCTGTAACCTTTATCTCTTTCAGCCAATCTTGCCGCACATGGCCGAGCACTTCCAAGTATCGGAAACTCAGATCAACTGGCTGTTTGCCGCGACAACACTTGGGCTTTCCATCAGTTTGGTGCCTTGGGCAATCGCATCTGAAACCTTTGGCCGAAAGCCCATCATTCTGTTCAGTCTGTTCGCTATTCCTTTGATTGGACTGAGCATGGTGTTCACGACTACTCTACTACAGCTTGTTATTGCTCGAGCATTCATGGGAATCGCAGTCGCTGCATTTGCAGGTGTGGCTGTTGCCTATATGGTTGAAGAGTTGTCACCTAAGGCATTCGCCATCGCGATTGGTGGGTATATTGCGGCTAACTCATTAGGTGGCATCTTCGGTCGTGTATTGGGTGGCTTGATTACGGACTATTTCGACTGGCATGCAACAGTTCTGTTTTTCGTTGTCGGCTCTTTGCTTGGCGCACTCTATATTGCGTATAGTCTGCCTGACCAACAAAACTTCAAACCTCAGAAAGGGTTGTTCTTTCATCATAACCGCTCGGTTGTGATGCACTTAAGAAACCGTACCTTGTGGCTCGCGATGTTGATTGGTGGCGCTAACTTTGCTCTGTTCGTTAACTTGTACTCAGTAATGGGCTTCAGGCTTGTATCTGCACCTCACTCGGTACCCGTTGGTTTAGCTTCGCTGATATTCCTATGTTACTTAGCCGGTACGATAACCTCTAAACTTTCCAATAAATGGACACTTCGTTTTGACACGTTAAACGGTATATTGATCGGCGTGTGTATCAGCTTAATTGGTATGTTGGTTTCTGCCGTCGACAAAGTCCCATTCATGTTAGCTGGGTTGTTATTGATCAGTGGCGGAGCTTTCTTCGCCCATACCCTAGCCTATTCTTGGGTAAGTCAAAAAGCACCGAGCGCGAAAGCGACAGCAACGGCACTTTACTTAGTTCACTATTACATAGGCGGGAGCTTGGGTGGTTTCTTACTCTTATATTGCTGGCAGTTGTTCGGTTGGAATGGTGTTATCGCCGGTGGGTCTATCTTTTATGTCGCGATATTTGCATGGGTCTACCAGTTAAAGCAACTTCAAGTGTCAGCCTCTAAACTCGCACAAGCATAAGTACGACCGAGGTTGTAACTCAATTATTGCTTTTGATTAACGTCCGTTCTGATATCCTACGCAAAATTTCATTTCGGAACCTGTTATGTCGAACACTCAAAGCTCAGATCTTCAAACCATCCATGACCAAGTAAAACAGTGGTTAGACGATGTCGTTATTGGCCTAAACCTGTGTCCATTCGCAGCCAAGCCGCAACGCAATAAACAGATTAAGATCTTTGTGAGTGAAGCAAATACGGAAGAAGCGTTGTTGGGAGACATCATGACGCATTTCGTAGAGTTAGATAACACGCCAGTCCCAGAATTAGAGACGACGTTGGTGGTTGTGCCTAACATGCTGCAAGATTTCTTCGACTACAACATGTTCATTGATTGGATTGAGGCCTTGATCAAGCAAGAAGATTGGGAAGGCGTTTATCAAGTGGCAACCTTCCACCCAGACTATTGCTTTGGTGGTGCGGATCCAGAAGACGATGAAAATCTTACTAACCGCTCTCCGTATCCGGTTTACCATTTGATTCGTGAAGCGAGTATGGAAAAAGTGTTGAAGCACTACCCCAACCCTGAAGCGATTCCTGATACCAACATCGCGAGAGTTGAATCTTTAACACCCGAAGAGCGTCGTAAGTTGTTCCCTTATCTATTCAGTTAAGAACTAACCTTTGAGCTTTAAGAGCTGACAGCTTCAACTTACGAGTCTGAGTGTTCTTGATGATATGGGCGAGATATAAACTGATCTCGTCCATTTTGTTTAGCAATGTACAGGCATTCATCGGCAACTTTGATTAGCGAGTCTAATGCCGACATTCTCTCCCCTTTGCTATCTCCAGTACTCAACTCAAAATGACACGCACCGATTGATATGGTGATAGGCTTACTATCTAGTGTGATTTTCTTCATTTTTTGTAAAAGAGTCATGAACTTATCTTCAACACCACTTGGTGTACTATTTGGATACCAAAGAATGAACTCTTCACCACCAAAACGCGCCACAAACTCTCCATCTTGAATATTATTGCGCAGAACGTTTGCCACTTTCTTTAAAACAACGTCACCCATTTGGTGACCGTAAGTGTCATTAACGACCTTAAAGAAATCGATGTCTACGACGGCTAGTGTCCCTTTACCTAGAGAGCCTTTTAACTGCTCCACTTCTGCATTCAACGTTTTGAACAAGCAACGTCGATTCGGCAAGTGTGTAAGAGGATCGTACAAAGCTTGATATTCAAGTTTTTCATTTAACTCTGTCAGTTTACGTTCTTGCTGTCTTCTCACGAGTTCCACTTCAATCCATGACGCCATTAACCGCATAACGTCGATATCGAACTCTTTAAACTCGCGATGATAGGGAGCTGGGCTTGAAAAGTTTAAGGTGCCATAAAGCTCATCATTGACGAAAATCGGGATACCAATATAAGACTCTAGCCCAAAAGATTGGTAGGCAGGATGTGTCGCATACTTATCATGTTTACCGCAATGCTCAATACAAATAGGGCCAACAGATTTGCACGTAATCTCACAATAGGTCGAACTATAGTCGAAGATATCGCCACTATTGAGCTCAACCCCTTCAGGTGTGACAGAGTGTTCAACTAAGTAAGTATTACCCTCGACTTTCGATAAGATACCAATATCAAGGTTGAAGCGTTCAAGCCCCATGATAAGCAGCTGAGCGATCTGAATATCGAACCCTTTTCGGTAATCATTGGTGATTTGATACAAACGACGTATAACAACTTCACTTTCATTAGCTTGGTGCATAACTGTGATCCTACGACGGAGAACTGATTGGCAATATTACGTGTGGCCTACTGTAAATTATATATTAATCAATTAGTTTTTATGCAAGATACCTCATTAAACCAATGAATAAAAGTCGACTTTGCGTTAGCACCCTATTCCCAGCTTTGGTAAAATACCCCATTAACGAAACAGAATGGATAGGAAAATGAACCTTTCTCAACTAAGCCAAGAAATCTACGATCACCTTTACCGCGACATTGAAGAGTTCCGCAGTACTTTTGATCTGCCTGTTGCTGCTCCTGAAACAATGGACGAAAAAGGCGATACGCTACACACCTCTCTAGCGATCGAAGAACTGACAGAACTTGCAGAAGCTGACTCTAAAATCGAACAAGCGGACGCTATTGTAGACAGCGTTTATGTTTTGATGGGACGTTTGGTTCACCTTGGCCAAGCTAAAGTAGAAGATAACCTAGCAATCAGCTACCTGATCGACCTACTGTTAAATGTTTCTAAAAACCGCTCAATTGACTTCTTACCTTGCTGGGACGAAGTACACTCAAGTAACATGAGTAAAGTATGTCGTAACGAAACAGAATACGCAGAAACAGAAGCTTTCTATGCTAAGCAAAACATCAAACTGATGGCGGTTCAAAAAGGCGAATACATCATCGCTAAGTGTGCGGAAGATTTCGTATCGGAAGGCAAGACAGTTCGCCAAGGTAAAGTACTAAAATCAGTACATTACCGCCCTGCGAACCTTGAGCCACTAACGGCTTAACTAAGTTTACGACTGAACTAAGGTTATGGCTGTAGCTCTTTAAAGCACCAGCGCACCAAAATAGCAAACGCCACGTTTAAATAACGTGGCGTTTTATTATCTGTCAGTCAATTCTAACTGTGTTAATCGTAGCTGTGTTCTTATTGTACCCGAGTGTCAGTTGTAGCTTTGTGTTAAATGCAGCTGTGTGTTAATTGTAGCCGAGTGTTAATTGCAGCTAAATGCTATACCAGTCGCGCCATGTGATAAGCCGCCACATATTCGCCATTTCTGAAAGCGAACCCAGCCGACTCTCCTTCAATAACAAAACCGAATTTCTTGTAGAGACTGATCGCTCTTTCGTTATCGGTATAGACCGTTAGTTCAAGTCGTTTGATGTTAATCCAGTTATCACACAAGTCGATTGCGGTCGCGAGCAGTTGGCTACCGACACCTTTGCCTAATACATCATCTTTAACCCCCATACCGAATGAAGCAACATGACGCCTTCTTGGGTTTACACACACTTCCATTCCCAAATTACCAACAATCTCATCGTCGATCATCGCGACATACGAGTACACGTTGTCGGGCATATTTGAGATTCGTTTCTGCCAGCTTTCCAGAGATGGATTTGGGAGTTGCAGCGTACCGGTATAAGCGTTTGTGCATTCGTAAACTTCTTTGATTCCCTTTGCATCTGACGGTTCAGACCGTCTCACTATAATACTCATCGCAACTCCTACTATTTTCATCGCTAAATATGAAACACATCCTTAATGTGCACCTAGACACACTATCAAATAGTAAATATTTAACAATAGGTTAGATAAAATTGTTTTGATTAAATCTTATATAGAGTTGAGATATAGGTGTACTTAAAAGAATGCAGCTCACTCGATTTAAGTCTTACCATCTGTACCACGAAGGAAGAACCAAACCTTACGCTTTAGGAAGGCTCATAAAAAAGACCAGAGCATCATGCTTCTGGTCTTTTTATGAATCATAACGTCAATCAGAACTCAGTTTCTGAGTCACTTTTCTCTAAGCTAATGACATTCAAAACTGCAAATGCAGAGGCTAGGAATAAGCCTAGTATCCAAACAAAATACCACATGAGAAACTCCTTAATACAGTGAATTGCCGTTGCGTTCGACATACTCGTTATCGAGTCGTCCAAACATGGTTCGATAACTGAACGCGGTATAACACAGAATGATGGGCACCATCACAAATGCTACGCCTGTCATGATGTTCAAGGTCAGTTCGCTTGATGTCGAATCCCAAAGGGTTAAGCTATGGCTTGGATTAACGCTAGACGGAATAATGAATGGGAACATCGCGAAACCAGCGGTTAAAATGATGCAAGCGTTAGTCAGGCTTGAACTAATAAAAGCAATCGCATCCCATTTCAACCTTGCGCTGATCAAAGCCATCAATGGAATAAGCACACTGCCAATTGGCGCGAACCACATCCAAGGGTGAATCTCGAAGTTAGATAACCAAGCACCAGTTTTTGCTATCGCTTGTTTGTTTAACGGGTTTGAAACCGCGCTATGGTTCAACTCACTGACAATCTGATAACCATCAATGTGACTTATTGTTAAACCACCTAGCACCATGAGACTCACCACAAGTATCGCACTCAACTGAGCAACCAATCTTACCTTGTTGTATAGCGCATCGGTGGTTTTCATCATAAGCCAAGCACTGCCTTGCAACAACGCCATCAATAACCCAACGAAGCCACACAACAGAGCAAACGGATTAAGCAAATCAACAAAGGATCCGTGGTACTCAACCATAAGCAAGCTATTGAGCGAGAACGGAAGCCCTTGCATCAAGTTGCCAAACGCGACACCAAATAAAATCGGCGGAAAAAAGCCTGAAAACGAAATCGCTAAATCACACACTTGTCGCCATTGGTCGTTATCTATCTTGGCTCGGTACTCAAGTGCAAGAGGGCGCAGCCACAATGAGATAAGAGCCAAGTACATCGCAACATATAAGCTTGAAAACGATGTCGCATACACTAACGGCCAAGCCGCAAACAAAGCGCCACCTGCGGTAATTAACCACACCTGGTTTCCGTCCCAATGGGGTGCGATGGAGTTAATCATCACTCGTCTTTCAGAGTTGGTTTTACCGATCAACGGTAACAACGCTCCTACTCCCATATCGAAGCCATCGGTGATCATAAAACCAATCAGCAGCACACCGATTAGCACCCACCAAATTAAACGCAATGTGTCATATTCAAACATGAGTCAGTCACCTTATTGTTGAACTTGTTGTGCCAATTTGGCTTCAAGTGATGTTGTTGTTTGTTCATAGTGATAACGCCCCGTTTTCAAACTGCTTGGGCCTTTTTTAGCTACGGTAATCATCAAGTAACTTTCAACAATGATGAAGACCGTATAGAGGCCAATAATTAGCGCGACAGACGTAAGTAAGTTTTCAACGGTTTGCGAAGAAGCCGCGACCGCAACAGGGAGAATTTCACCGACCGCCCATGGCTGACGACCATACTCCGCAACAAACCAACCTGCTTCGATTGCCACCCAAGGTAATGGAATTGACCAAAGTGCCGCCTTCAATAACCAAGGCTTTTGAGTGATGTTTTTACGATAGGTTTGTAAGAAAGCCGCGCCAAAGACAAATAACATAATGAAGCCACAACCCACCATGATTCTGAATGACCAGAACAGAGGCCACACAGTTGGGATTGAATCATCGGCTGCTTGTTGAATTTGCTGTTCAGTAGCATCAGTCACGGTGTCTGTGTATCGCTTAAGTAATAAGCCATATCCGAGGTCATGTTTGGTTTGATCGAAAGCTTGTTCGGTCTCATGTGAGGTATCACCAGCTCGTAAACGCTCCAGCAGTTCATAAGCGATGATTCCGTTACGAATGCGGACGAGGTGTTGGTCGCGTAAGTCATGAAGACCCGTTACTTGTTCATCCAAAGATCGCGTTGCAATAATTCCCATCACATACGGAATTTTCACAGCGAAGTCAGTTTTGCCTTGTTCTTGATTTGGTAATCCAAACAAAGTAAACGCCGCAGGTGCCGGTTCGGTGTGCCATTCAGCTTCAATCGCAGCAAGTTTCACTTTTTGGACGTCACCCAGTTCATAGCCCGACTCATCACCTAATACGATCACCGATATGATAGAAGCAATGCCGAACGAAGCTGCGACAGCAAACGAACGTTTTGCAAAAGCAACGTCACGACCTTTCAGCAAGTAGTATGAACTCACGCCAAGGATAAACATCGCACCGCAGGTATAAGCTGAAGCGACTGTGTGTAAGAACTTAACCTGAGCAACTGGGTTGAGCACCACTTCGGCGAAGCTGGTCATTTCCATACGCATAGTTTGGTAATTGAACTCTGATCCAATTGGATTTTGCATCCAACCATTTGCAACCAAAATCCACAGTGCAGAGAAGCTTGAGCCCAGAGCCACCAGCCAAGTCACCATAAGGTGTTGGCGTTTCGATAATCTTTCCCAGCCGAAGAAGAACAATCCAACAAAGGTGGATTCTAAGAAGAACGCGACAAGCGCTTCGATGGCTAAAGGTGCGCCGAAAATATCGCCGACATAGTGAGAATAATAAGACCAGTTGGTGCCGAACTGGAACTCCATGGTTAAACCGGTCGTGACACCCAACGCAAAGTTAATGCCGAACAGTTTGCCCCAGAAGCGGGTCATGTCTTGATAAATTTGTTTACCGGTGAGTACATAGATCGACTCCATGATCGCCAGTAAGCACGACATACCGATAGTCAGAGGGACGAAAAGAAAGTGGAACATAGCGGTTAGCGCAAACTGTAAACGCGACAATTCAACTACATCAAACATTTAAGCTCCAAACATCATAATGATGGCTTTCATATTAAGAATTGGAGCGTATTTCAGCACAGTTCTCACGAACCAAACTAGAACAGATTGATTGTTAAAAAACAGAACAGATTAAATTATTTGACGAACTATCGGTGAGAGCTTAACTGCATCTGATGGCTTGTGATTCCATTGCCTGAATCAAGCCTCCTAGCGTTCGTATGGCTTCTGCTATTTTGTCGTCACAAGCGTACGAACAATTGAGACGAATATGATGAGAGAACTTTTTGTCGCTGCTGAATATAATTCCCGGCGCAACAGAGATGTTGTGTTCAAGTGCTTGCTCATAAAGCTTCTCAACACAAACAGAATGAGGCAACTCTATCCAAAGGAAGTAACCACCTTGGCTTTTATGCACCATCGCACTTGAAGGTAAGCTAGATTCTAACAATGCAATATGTGCCTTCTTCCTTTCATTCAAAAGCTTGCGAAGTTTTTTAAGATGGTTGTCATAACTATAAAACGTCAGGTAATGAGACAGTCCAAGTTGGATAGGAATACTGCTTGAGAGCGTCGAAAGGTGCTGCAATCTCTGAATCTTTAACGCTTGTTTCCTTGCAACTACCCAACCGATTCGAAAGCCGGGCGACAATGATTTGGAAAACGAACCGCACAGCATGATTTGCTCGCCGGTGTCATAGGCTTTAGCAGGCAATGAGCTTTGGTTGCCGACATGAAGTTCACGATACACATCGTCTTCAATCATTGGGATCTTATGTTGATTCACCAACTCGGCCAACCGCAGCTTGTTTCCATCACTCATCGAATAACCCACTGGGTTTTGCGATTCTGTCATGAACCAGCACGCTTTGATGTTCATTGAAGCGAAAACCGATTCCAACACATCTAAATCGATACCGGTTTCAGGGTCGGTCGGGATCTCAACAGCGGTAAGATTAAGCCTTTCAATAGTCTGTAACACACCGTAAAACGCAGGGTACTCTATCGCGACTAAGTCACCCGGTTCGGTACAGGATTGCAGGCATAAGTTAAGTGCTTCCATTGCCCCAGACGTGATCACAATATCGTCGGGCAATACATCTAGCCCACCAGCTTGATAGCGCTGAGCGATTTGCCTGCGTAACGTTTCACTGCCCGGTGGCAAATTAGTAAGCATGCTGTTATCGGGCATTTGACGACTGGCATTGGCTAAACTGCGCGACAACGCTTGATGCGGAAACAAAGCAGGATCTGGAAATGCCGAGCTGAGTGGAATAATACTAGGGTCTTTGGCTCGTTGAAGCACATCGTAAAGCAGGTCACTGATTTTAACGGGATACGGCTTGATTGCTTTTTGTTGCGTGTGTTCTGAGGTGAATACATTTCTACGCGGTAACACGAAATAGCCAGACTTAGGCTTTGAGCGCACATAGCCTTGGTCTTCAAGCTGTTGATAGGCCTGAAGTACCGTCTCGATACTGAGTTTATAGCGCTTACATGCGTCTCTAATTGATGGGATCTTCTCACCACTCAGCCAGATGTTTTGTTCTATCTGATTCTTGATTGTATTGGCGAGTATCTGAGATTTTTTCATCAAAAAGTCTTTTCTATCTAATGTGTAAAAGATTACTAAACCGTGGATATTCGAAGCACTCGGACATTCAGGTATAACAAAGCCCTACCCTAAACCCAATTACCTTCACGGTCGACTTGTTTATCTCTCCCACAAGAAAAGACACCACACTCATCAATAGAGTGTGGTGTCTTATTTATTTAGTTACTTAGTTTGACTAGCTGACTAGTTAGCTGGACGCCAAACGCCCCACTGATCATTTTCGTAGGTCGCTTTAGGGTTTGTACCACCTTGAACCCACCACTGTGCTTTCCAAGACTGGTTCGAGTAAGTCACGACTTCGCCACCAAGGTAAGTCGCTGATGAATCCCATGTGCCTGGGTCAGGAGTCGGATCAGGATCCGGCGTTGGATCTGGGTCTGGTGTTACGCCACCGTCATCAGAAATTACTTCAAAAGTGAAGGTTTCAACACTTTCGCTTTCAATCGAGCTAGCCATAAACGATAGAGTTTCGTTTGCAGTGATGCCAGTGGTATCAACTACGATAGAAGCCGTGCCGTTATTTTGAATGCTTACTGAAGAGCCTTGAGTTTGAGTCAATGTCGCCGCTTCGCTTGTTGCAATCACAACTTTGTCGCCAGCATTCACTACGTTGTCACTCTTCACTAGCTCGTAGATGTCGCCTTTCAATGGTTCAACACCACCGTCGCCACCATCAATCAGCGTTAACTGACCAGAAGCACGGCTATCTTTTGAGTTGAAGAAGTTACGTGAAGGATCGTTTTGGAAATACATGTAGTGCTGCATTTCAGCGTGCCAGTCACCAATGAAGATCGCGCCATCTTTAAACTCTTCATGCCAGCCGTTAATCTCTGAAGCCAACAAGCGAGCCCAATCGTTAACGTTTGAAGCGTCGATAACGATGTCGAAGCTACGCGCTACTTCACCGTACTTGTTGATGATGTCATATTTAACCGTATCACCAATTTCTGGCGTACCAAACTGATCAGAAACAAACAGGTCGCCACGGACCAGATCAGGTTGAGGACCCGGCTCTGGTGGAGGAGTTGTTCCCCCCGCGATAGTGATGTCTGAACAGTTGTAGAAACCTTCACCCGCGGCATCGTCACGTTGCCAACGTACGTATAAGATTGCATCGCCAGAGCGGTCTGAAGGAATCGTTACGTTGATACGGTATTTGCCACCACTTACAGGAACATTCCCAACTTCTTGGAGAAGGTCTAAATCTCCCCACGCTAGGCCTTTGCTCAGGTCGGCGTTTGGTTTGGTTAGGTAGAACTCCCAGAATGACGGGTTGTGTGGTGCAGTCGCATTGAATACATATTCAAATGTACCAGTGCTTAGCTCGGTGCGAGTCCAGCCAGTATGAGGTGCGCCCATACCGCGCTTTTGCGAATCGTTGGCATAACATAGCGTGCCATCAGGAATCGCTGCTTTCACTGCGTTGATGTTGTTGAAATCCTGAATGTTTTTTGCGTATTCATTACGTTGAACAAACGGGTACGAGCCAGAAATATCTTTTGCTTGAGCACATGCCGCATTTGGTGGCGTACCCGACCAAATCCCACCTTGCTCGTAACACGTATTCTGACGTGCGCTTGGAAATTCAGACCAGCCATGAGCGTTTGCCACTGATGGCACACTGGATAGCATAGCCATCCCCACTGCTATTTTTAGAATATTATTATTTGCTGTTTTCACTTTCCCACTCTCTATTATTTTACCCCCGTATGAAATATTGATAGGACATTTACTAATCAATATTGCAGTTCGAGGGTTTATAGTTTCTGACTTAAAGAACACGGAAAATATATACGTCATAACTATCAATAAAAGTGGGATTTATTTTGAAAGGAATCAGAATCACACAACTCAAAGAAATGCGTTAGAGATAGATGATATTGGTTCGAATTATCAATTTTTACCGACAAAAATTACGCATTCCCTAAGAAAATAGATCGCTAGGAAGGTATTTTTTCATTGAATTAATTGGAGTGAAACGCTCGCATAAATAATGATATTGAGTGCTTTTTATCATCATTATTATTACGTTGTTGAGACTGCTGTAAAGTCGCTAAGCTATTGAGCGTATACGTTTATAAATCGATAAATCATTAAACGTTAATTTGAACGAGCTAAACTAATAGCGGCTATTCATGCCAAATCGATTCGACATATCATCGTCCATACGACCGCCCTTCCAACCGCCACCGCCCAACAAATTAAGTACATCACGCGCGTTATATTCCTCACCACCGAAGAAGTCATTAGACACATCATTACGCAGCAATTGAATGGCTGGAGCAATTTCAGCAGCAAGGTCTTGTGGATCAGCAAACAATGCTAAGGCAACCAGTTGTTGGCGCTTACTCAATTCACATGAACTCGTTTCTACTTGCCCAATAGAGAAAAAATCACTGCTTCCGTACGCTTTCACCAACTTTGCAGAAAGTGATTTGATTACTTTCTTGATTCGTCGTCGTTGAATATATCTAAACATAGAGATTGCCTTGTTTTGATGAGCCTAAATTAACCAAACAATAGGTAAGTTTGATTGTCGACCGAGATGCTTTTTAATTGCGTGTTAAATACGGATTCTAGCTGTTCAGGCACAAGCACTTGCTCTGCACTGCCTGATGCTTGTAGTACGCCCTTTTCGAGCAGCAGTACTTGGTCGGCATGCCTCAAGGTTCGGTTCAGGTCGTGGTTAGCCATAATAACCGCAATGCCCTTCTCAGCCACTCGTTCGATAAGCTTATACAGCAGCGCTTCTTGAGCAATATCCAACGGAGCTGCGGGTTCATCGAGGATCAGGAGCTTTGCGTAAGGATTAAGCGTCGGCCAAATTTGCAGACACATTCCCGCCAAGCGAACGCGTTGCCATTCACCACCAGACAAGGTTTGAATGGAGCGATGAAGTTTGTCTGTGATGTCCAGCATCTGGCTTATCTCTTTCAAAGCTGTGTTGATTTCAGTATCAAGGCCGTGTGAGGAGCTTGGTAGCGACAATGCAAGGTATTGAAACACTTCTAAGTTGAAGGCTGGCCTTGCGCTTTGACACAGATAAGCACGGTGTAATGATAAGTCTTGTAACGACAACACAGATAAGTCTTGTCCATTGAGCTTGATATCGCCTTTATAGCCATCACCAATACCAGATATCGCTTCGAGTAAGGTACTTTTACCGCTGCCATTGGGGCCGATAACGTGAGTCACCTGCCCTTGCTTGAGCTCAAATGATAGTGGTAATAAACGAGCGCCGACGCTCAGGCTCTTAATTTGAATCATGATTTTTAATTAACATCCAAATGAAGATAGGCGCACCGATACTGGTGGTCATCACACCCAAAGGTAATTCTGCAGAATCGAGTAATGTACGTGCGCAAATATCAGCAAACACCAGTAACGCGGCACCTGCAACGGCAGACAAAGGAAGAAGGTATCGGTTGTCGGTACCAATCGCTAAACGGAGTAAGTGTGGCACCACCAAACCCACAAAGCTGATCACGCCACCTAACGCTACTGCGCAGCCGACTAAAATAGACACAGCGAAGATTAGACGCCAACGTAATCTCGGAACGTTCACGCCTAACTGCGCAGCATGGGTCTCGCCAATCATGAGTTTGTCTAGCTTGCTACCTTGCAGGCACAGCCAGATAATCACGGGGATCATTACTAAGGTGAGCGAGTGTTGGTACCAAGTGACGCCACCTAAGCTGCCCATCAGCCAATACATCAATAAGCGTAGGCTGAGGTCATCACTAAAATAGAACGCCCACGTCACCATCGCGCCAGAAAGAATGCCTAACGCAACACCCACCAGCAATAACTTGGCCGTAGTCAGTCGCATCGTTTTAACCATGCTCACTAGAATCACGGTAAAACAGAGTGACCCTAAAACGGCGGCAATCATGAACAGTTCTGGTGTAGGAGCAAACGGTAAGAAGAACAGCACGATCACCATCGCTAAGCTTGCACCACCAGAAATGCCGAGCACACCGGGCTCTGCTAATACGTTACCCAATAAGACTTGTAAGCTTGCGCCAGATACGGCTAACCCTGCCCCGATAGCAATAGCCGCCAATAGTCGAGGTAAGCGTAAATCAATCAGTAGTTTTTGTTCTAACGTGGACAAGGTGCCCAGAGGGGAAATGAAAAGATCGCCAACCATTAGGTAAATCGCACTCAGCACGACAAGCAGTGCTGCCATCAGATAAATGGCTCGGGTCCATTTGCGCTGTTTTTGGTGAAGAAGTTGTTGGAAATCCATATCAAGCTACTTTGAAATTGTTCGCGTAACCTTACCTGTATCCCCAAATAAACTCAAGGCTCACACCGTAATGTGAACCTTGATATTTCAACCAGTTGAGCGGTTGTTTTCGTCGTTTAAACCCGAGTCGGTATTAATCGTACACAAGCTGACCGTGGTCGAATCGTGTTTCAACTTCGCACACCATTAAGGCCGCTCGTTGACCGATAGCAACGTTGCGATTTGGGAACACTACTGCTTCGTTTTCATTCTTCGCCATCAATGGCTTATCACCATCATGACCAAACACTTCACCGTGCTTGAACGCCGTAAAGTTTTCAACGGCATCAGAGAACATGAAATCAAAATCATCATGCAAACGAACAATGGTTCGGCTTACGCGATAAGTAATGGTTTTCTTTGGCAAATGCTCTGGTTCTATTTCAGCAATCAAATTGCGCATTGCCAAATCGAAAGCAGTTAACTTATCAAGCTGGTTCTCACCAATTCTTGCTACCTGCCCTAGCTCCATTGTCAGTGCTTGGGCTTCAAAGTTTTCAGCGCTGTACCAACTGAAAGTACTCGTTGGCGCATTGGATAACAACACCGCTTCAACGTGAGCACTGTTAATGAAATCGAACAAGGCTTTACTGCGAACTTCGTGTCGAACCTTAGGGCTTACGGCGAAAGAGTAATGCTTAGACAAACGGATCGCACAGTGCAGATCTAAGTGCCAACGAGTGGCAGGTACCGTTTCCTTGTAAAACTCAGTAACCAAGTACTTAAGGTTCTTCGCGATGTCCACTTCTCGATTACTCTCGTGCTGTTTTTCATCAAACAGACGGTTCATATTCACATCAAGAAAACGAGTATGCGCGTTGGTTGCTTCTGGGTGAGCAATGATGAACAAACATCTTGCTGTCACTACTTGGAAGCCTGTTTCAATATCCTCAATGAGCTTATCAATCAGCTCCATTGGTGAAGTTTCGTCGCCGTGAACACCTGTTGAAAAGATGATGTTTTTGGTTTCAGAGTTATACTCTGCGGGAATCACTTCCAATACACCGCGTTGATGAAGCTTAATTTGAACACCGTTACTCAGTACGGTCTGTCCTGCAACCACTTCTTGCTCAAGATCTAGGCTGTCAAAAAGAAATGATTGGCGAAAGAGGGTCTTCGTCATGCGTTACTCCTTAATTGCACGGCCGTATGTTAATAAATTGTACATAGAAATTGTGTTGCTAGGATCGCACTTATCAATAGAAACTCCGTTATCACTCACAAATACTACCCATATATTTTTGTATTACCTGCTGACTTTACTAACCGACATCTATTCCAAATAATTTTACCTATTTAGAACAACTTTGGTTATCTCTGTTTATATCAGCAAGATAAGAGCCACGTAAGCTAACACAGCTCTTACCTACCATGAACAGATTGAGATCAATTAATCTTCCTGATCGAGCAATCTTTCAAATTCATCGATTTGAACTTTGACCATGTCGATGCTTTGTTGCCAAAAGTCAGCTTGAGTCAGGTCCATTCCCAAGTGTTTTTGAACGACTTCTTCCGCCATCATGCTGCCCGTATCACGAAGCAAGGAAACGTAATCACCGTAGAATTGTTCGCCCTTAGCATCGCGCTGAGCGTAAACACCTTTACTGAACAGGTAACCGAACAGGTATGGGTAGTTGTAGAAGCTCACTTGAGAGATGCTGAAGTGCAGTTTGCTTGCCCAGAAGTAAGGGTCGGCTTCTGTCATTGCATCGCCATACCACTCCTTCCAAGTGGTTTCCATCAAGTCACACAGCTGCTGAGCCGTTAGCTCACCTTTTTCACGCTGCTCATAGAAGGCTTTCTCAAACTCGAAACGTACTGGAATGTTTACCATCAAAGCGAGTGAAGAAGAAAGCTCTTCCCACAACATTTCAAGTTTCTCATTGCGTGTTTGTGCTTGTTTTAACAAGTGGTCACGGACGATGTTTTCAGCAAAGATTGAAGCGGTTTCTGCTAGCGTCATTGGGTAGCGTGTCTGACACAAAGGCATGTCCTTCATCACCCAGTTATGGAACGCATGGCCTAGCTCATGCGCCAATGTCATTAAGTCTGAGCGGCTACCGCTCCATGTCATGAACACAAGAGGTGTACGTGTCGCAGCAAACTTGGTGCAGTACGCACCTAGACGTTTATTGGCTGCTGGAGCGGCATCAACCCAACCGTTCTCAACCATTAATGCGACAAAATCAGCCATCTCTGAATTGACTTCAGCAAAAGCGGTTTTGATCACTTCAATCGCTTCATCAAATGGATAAACCTTAGATTCAGTGTCACCCAGCGGAGGCATCGCGGCTAAATGGTTCCAAGGCTTCATTTCATCAAGCCCGTGAACTCTTGCCATTAACAGACCTGCTTTCTGGCCTACTTCGCGATTTGCCTTTGCTACCGACATCATGGTGTCTAGCGTTTCAGGTACGATGCGGCTGGCGTGTAGGCTTGGATCAAGGAAATGTACGTCGCTTATTTTCGAGCGCTTTTTGTTCTCTGTCAGTCGCCAACCCGCAAGCGCATTTAGAATTGAAGCAAAAGACTCTTGGTGCGTCTTCATTGCGCCTTGGACTGTGCGCCATGCCGGTTCTTGTTTGTCGAATTCGCTGCCGTACAACAAGCTCGCGGCTTGTGAAAAACCTAGCGCTTCGTCTTCACCGTTCAGCTTTAGCGACAGTTTTAAAGAACCGGTTAAGTTATCGTACAAACGACCCCATCCATCACGGCCATCAACCTTCATCGCGGCCAATAACTGCTCTTCAGCAACACTAAGGCGGCTGCTTGATAACTTACGCGAGCTTTCAATCGCAAAGCGTTGTCCTGCTACATCTGCGCTGTCATGCTCTAAAACTGCATCAATAAACTCTGGTTCTGCGTGGATTAGCGTGTCTTCATAAGGGCTGAACGCTTGAGACATTTCAGAATTCAGCTTCGCTACACGACCAAGCAGAGCTTTGGCTTCTGTGTGCGTCGCGTCTACCGATGCGTGGCAATTAGCGAAGGTGTTGATTGTGCTCAGTAACGTGCCTGCCGCTTCAGAAGTTTGAATGGCGTTTTGCATCGCTAGGATAATATGACGCTTTTCAACGTGTAGGTACAACAGCTCAATACATTGTTGAATGAGTTCAATGTCTTGTTCGATTTTTGCATCATTAAGATCGCGATAAGCAATGCTTAGATCCCAACTCGGTGTTGTCATGACTAAATTCCTTTCACGTAGGTAGTAATACCAATCTGGTATAGCGGCTGTAAACGCCGCTTTATACTTCTATTTCTATTTCTATTTCTATTTCTATTTCTATTAACAGATTTAATAGATTTAATAGATTTAATAGATTTAATAGATTGTTAATTCTTAAAACTGTGTATTTTTAACTCTCAGAGAACAGCCAACCCTATCGACTTTACACTGATAAAACTCTGTGCGAACTGAGTGATTTGAATATGAGTTATCGACGCGTTTTCTATCGATAGCTTCGAGTACAAACTCGGATTTTTCCAATCAATATCAAGACAATGCGCTAGCAGTATGCGAATCACACCACCATGGGTAACCAACAATATATTGTCACTTGGATCATTCAAAAGTTGCGACCAAGCTTGAGTTACTCTGTCGTGGAAGCTCTGTAAACTTTCTGCACCAGTCAGTTGATGATTAGCAGGATCTTGCCAAAAGGTTTCTAGCATTCCCCACTTGTCTTCAAGCTCATCAAATGGGACACCATCAACGTCACCGAAGTTCATTTCCTGAAAGTCTGGTGCTACAGATAAAGGCACAGACATACGCTGTGCGTATCTGTTTGCGAGATCGCTGCATCGCCTTAATGGCGAGGTAACCACGCAATCAAAGGCAATATCTTGTTTTATCAGCGCCCCACATATCCGATCTTGAAGATCAGGATTAACCAACACATCGGATAAACCATTAAGTGCCGCTTCGCCTTCGACTTTGCCATGTCTTAGTAGGTAGATGTTTTTGGTTGTTCCATTTTCCATTTGTTCAACTAACCTTTGATACCAATCTAATTATGAGTCGAGTTTTTAGTCGAATGGCTCGACGGTTTTAAGCTCAATGGTAACCCTGCGGCGACCAGCGTGACACGCTCAACAACACGAGCTAGCGCTTGGTTCATGCGACCCGCATTGTCGACAAATAGGCGCGACACTTTACCTAGCGGCACCACACCTAAACCGACTTCGTTAGACACCATGATAATTTGCGCCGGGCTTTGCTCTACGCTTTTCACTAAAACTTCAACCACGGCCTCAACCTGTTCATTGGTCGCATCATCACCCAACTCAAAAATAATGTTGTTCAACCACAAAGTTAGGCAGTCAATCAACACCACATCGTTTTGACCAAAAGACAGCAGTTTTTCGGCTAATTCAACAGGGGCTTCATGCTCAATCCACAGCTCACCACGACGTTGTTTATGGTGCACAATTCTCTCACGCATTTCGTCGTCCAAATAAGTGGCCGTCGCAATATAGTTGAGGCGCCCATTTGAACATGCTTCAAGCGCACATAATGCCTGTTGTTCTGCAAAACTCGACTTACCAGAACGAGCCCCACCCAATACCAAATGGCTATTTCGCTGATTTACTTGATTAATTTGATTAGCTTGATTCGTGTTTGTCATAGGAAACCGTTATAGAAAGCCATTGTAAAATGCAGTAATGAATACAAGGTAAATCAGTAACTCCATCAACTGTTGAGCCGCCCCCAAGCAGTCGCCAGTAAAGCCACCAATTCGAGCCGTTAACCACTTTTTGAAACCTGTTCTGAACAGATAGGCGACGACAGATAAAACCAAAGCGAATTCAAGACCAAACCACAGGCTAGGCAGCACGCCTACAAGCAATAAGAAGGCAAGTTCACCTTTGGTTTGCTTGTTGGCCAAAGGCTTACTTTTACTGGTATCTAAATCGCTGACATAAGGCATGTCGTAAATAAGTGACGCAGCAATTGCACGGCTAAAGGTATAACTGGTCACGATAACCATAAACAAGACTGTCATGTTCACCAGTTCATTCAACAGCACCCACTTGCCAAGCAGAGCCATAACTAGTGCAGACGCGCCATAGGTACCAATTCGACTGTCTTTCATGATGGTTAAACGGCGTTCTAGGGTCATGCCGCCACCAATACCATCGGCCATATCGGTTAAGCCGTCTTCATGGAATGCACCTGTGAGCATCAAGCTAAAACTCATCATCAAAAAGATCGCCACTGCACTCGGAAGTACCGTATCAAGTAGCAAGAACACACCGCCACACAGAACACCAAGTAACAAACCAACCGTTGAAAAGTAGCGACCAGAACGATTCATTCGCTCTGATGAATAGGGCGTGTTCTTCGGCATTGGTAAGCGAGAAAAGAAGCCCATCGCCAGCGCAAACAGCTCCCATTGATAAGTGACTCGACCTTTCAACGATCTTTCTGGCGCATCACTCATTAAACCGTGACTCCAGCACTTTCGAAGCTCGCCATGTTGTTATAGAACTCGGCTGCCGCACGAATAATCGGCATAGCTAGCGCAGCACCCGTGCCCTCGCCCAACCTCAATCCAAGATCGAGCAGAGGCTCAGCGTCGAGCAGCTCTAACAGAATTTTGTGTCCTGACTCTTCAGAGCGATGTGCGAAGATCATATAGTCTCGGCAACTCGGTTCAATTAAAGTCGCGACATACGCTGCAACCGACACGATAAAGCCATCGACCAATACCGGTGTTCTGTTCTGGTAAGCGCCAAGGAAACCACCGACCATTTGAACGATTTCATAGCCACCGACTTGTGCTAGTACCTCTTTAAGCCCTTTAATATCTTTAAGATCTGTAAGCTCTAAACCTTTGCAACGCGCGACACCTTGCTCAACCACAGCCACTTTACGTGCAAGCTGTTCATTGTTGATGCCAGTGCCTAGGCCAACACACTCCGCTGCAGCACGATTCGCTAATGCACTTAAGATCGCTGATGCGCTGCTGGTATTTCCGATACCCATTTCACCAAACATGATGATATTGGTGCCATTCGAAATGGTTCTAGATACAAGCTCTGTACCCAGTTCAATCCCACGTTCAACCGTTTCTAAACTCATTGCCGCTTCATTGGCAAAGTTATTGGTTCGCGTACCCAAGCGCTGAGAGATCAACATGTCACTGTCTGATTCCACAGGCAACAATATCCCCGTGTCGACTACCGTGATATCGATATTATTCACCGCACAGAAGCAATTGATCGCCGCGCCACCGCTTAAGAAGTTCAACACCATCTGCTGTGTTACGGCACTTGGAGCAATACTCACGCCTTCATCTGCGATGCCATGGTCGCCAGCAAAAATGATGATACTTGGCTTATTCAATTCGATGTGTTCAACCGCAGCTTCTTTGCCTTGGCTCTGAATCAATGCCAATTGATGAGCGACTTTTTCTAGTAAGCCAAGCGCACCGAGCGGCTTGGTTTTTTGGTCAATTCGGTGTTGGATGTACTGCGAGTATTGGGTATCTAACATAGTTTTTAAAAACGCTTATTCTGGGTACGTTAATTTAGGGACTGCTACTTAGGGATTGTTACTTAGGGCGTGCGACAGAAAACACATTGGAAAGCGTCGCGTATTCACCGCCACCAAGGCGAGACAAAGGGTCCAATGCCAACGCATCAACCTTAAGACGTTCACTCTCTTTATCGATCACATCTTCGGAAATGTACACGGTTTCGACTTGAGCAAAGATAAGACTTTGTGGCACCTCTCCAACTTCTTTTACTTCGTATAAGGTGCAGCCAAAAGCGACCGCGCACTCTTTTACTCTCGGTAAAGAAAAGCCCTCAAATTCAACCAGTTCAATACTATTCGCTGTTACTTCAGAGTCACCATGATCGAGCGTAGCTGCTGTTGCTGTCATTGTTTCTGCAGAACTTGAAGAAGCGATGTGAATCACTAGCTTACCCGTTTCAAGGGCATTACGGGTGGTATCTTTGATTTTGCCAGACGGTTTCTTCCCGACCGATAACATCAGTAGCGGCGGATTACTGGAAACAGGCGTGAAATAAGAGAAAGGCGCTAGGTTGTACTCTTGTTCAGAAGATTCCGTCAATGCCCACGCAATCGGGCGAGGAACAACGGTTTGTGTCATCAGGTGATAAATCTGAGTGGGAGCAAGAGTATCAAGCTTGAGGTTCATAGCACGTCCTTGGTCTATGTGAATTACGACTCAGTTTACGTGTTAAGCAATGCTGTATCTATGCCTAATCAACAGAAACCGTAGAGAGTGTTCTTAATTTAAACAGATCACACTGGTTTTTTCTCAAATTGACAATCAAATTGACGAACCCTAAAACACCTACAATACTGATAATAGATTTATCAGTAACTTACATTTTGGCATCGTTTATGCTTTATCTAAAGTACTTGTTAATCTCTCCATTGATGAGTGCCCATACTGTGAATACCCACATCGCAGTTGCTTTAAAAGAAAACAATCGATTGAAAGACAAAACCAAACAATGATTTAGGAGGTGAAATGATTCCAAACACAAGTAAAAGAAAACCAAATAAATCGAGTAAAAAAACCAGCAAAAAGGTAAGGAAAATCCCACTCTCCTTCACCTAATAGTTGTCGAAGCAATAAGACAACAAAGTAGCAAAGTAAATAACAAGCCCGTCGCCCAGCCAACACCTATCATTTAAGGTGTTTAGATCGCACAGTGTAGCGAGTCTTACTA